>USNC01000022.1 GCA_900555915.1 uncultured Porphyromonadaceae bacterium
GAAGCAGCCCGTGTTGCTATGACTCGTTACATCAAACGCGTGGTGGTAAAGTTTGGATCAAAATTTTCCCTGACAAACCAGTAACAGCTCAGCCAGCTGAAACTCGAATGGGTAAAGGTAAAGGTAACCCCGAAGGTTTCGTGGCGCCCGTAACTCCGGGTCGCATCCTGATCGAGGTTGAAGGTGTTCCTTTCGATGTGGCTAAGGAAGCTCTCCGTCTCGCCGCTCAGAAACTCCCCGTGACTACCAAGTTCGTAGTTCGCCGCGACTACGATCCTGCCCAGGCTCTCTGATAAAGCCCGGAAAGGCGTCTGGAATATCAGGTTGTGCGGCGACGCCCGCCGTCGCCGCACAATCCCTTTTTCAGGAAAAGTAGCCGAATTTTTCATTTTTTTTCGCAAGTAGGCAATATTTTTCCTTTCCCGACGTTAGTTATGGTTGGATACTGCATTCAAAGCATCCATAAAATAATCATTTATAACCCCTATGAAAAAGGAAGAAATCAAGGAATTAAGCATTCAGGAACTGAAGGCCCAGATCGAGGCCTCTGAGAAGGCTTATCGTGAATTGAAAGTAGCGCACGCGATCTCTCCCGTCGACAATCCCGCGAAGATCACTAAAGATCGTCGCGATATCGCTCGATTGAAGACAGTGTTGCGCCAGAAGGAACTCGCCGCAGTGGCAGAGACTTCTGCTAAGTAATAATCCCCATACCAACAACATCCAAAAACAATGGAAATCAAGAGAAATCTGAGAAAAGAAAGAATTGGGGTTGTTTCCAGCAACAAGTGCGACAAGACTATCACTGTCGAAATCAAGTGGAAGGAAAAGCACCCGATCTATGGTAAGTTTGTCAACAAGACAAAGAAATACCACGCTCACGACGAAAACAACGAATGCTCTGTAGGTGATACCGTCCGCCTCATGGAGACTCGTCCTTTGAGCAAGACTAAGAGATGGAGACTTGTTGAAATTATCGAAAAAGTTAAGTAACTATGATACAGACTGAATCACGCCTCACAGTAGCTGACAACAGCGGAGCGAAAGAAGCACTCTGCATCCATGTACTTGGTGGCACTGGCCGCCGCTACGCTTCGGTAGGCGACATCATCGTGGTGACCGTGAAGAGCACCATCCCCTCCTCTGACGTTAAGAAGGGCACAGTCTCCAAGGCTGTAGTTGTGAGAACTAAAAAGGAAATCCGCAGAGCCGACGGAAGCTACATCCGTTTCGACGACAACGCCTGCGTCCTCCTCAATAATGCCGGCGAAATCCGTGGTACCCGTATCTTCGGCCCCGTAGCCCGCGAACTCCGCGCTACCAACATGAAGATCGTCTCACTCGCCCCCGAAGTACTTTAATAATTCTAACAGATTATAATCATGTCAAAACTTCATATAAAGAAAGGTGACACTGTTTTTGTCAATGCCGGCGACGACAAGGGCAAGACAGGACGTGTGCTCGAGGTCCAGGTGAAGAAAAACCGCGCCATCGTAGAAGGCATCAACATTGTGTCGAAGAGCACAAAGCCCAGCGCTAAGCATCCTCAGGGCGGTATCGTCAAGATGGAGGCTCCAATTCATGTGTCGAATCTTAATCTCGTCGACCCCAAGAGTGGCAAGCCCACACGCGTGGCCCACAAGAGAGATGAGAACGGCAAGTTAGTTCGTATTTCCAAAAAATCAGGAGAGGAGATTAAGTGATGAGTGCAACTACATTAGCTAAGGAGTATAAAGAGAGAATCGCTCCCGAACTCACAAAGGAGTTCAATTACACCACACCTATGCAGGTGCCCCGTCTTGAGAAGATCGTCATCAACCAGGGTCTTGGCGCTGCTACACAGGACAAGAAACTGATAGAGACAGCTATCAACGAAATCACTGCTATCACAGGCCAGAAGGCTGTCCCCACCCTCTCGCGTAAAGATATCTCTAACTTCAAACTGCGTAAGAAAATGCCCATCGGCGTGATGGTCACTCTCCGCAGAGAGAAAATGTATGAGTTCCTTGAAAGACTGATCCGCGTCGCTCTCCCCCGTATCCGCGACTTCAAGGGTATCAACTCAAAGCTCGACGGCCGCGGCAACTACACCCTCGGCATCACCGAGCAGATCATTTTCCCCGAGATCAATATCGACAATGTCCCCAAACTTCAGGGTATGAACATCACTTTCGTCACTTCAGCCAACACTGACGCCGAAGGTTTCGCCCTCCTCAAGAAGTTCGGACTCCCTTTCAAAACCGATAACAAATAAGAGATATGGCAAAGGAATCAATGAAGGCGCGCGAAGTGAAGCGTGCGAAGATGGTTGCCAAATACGCTGAGAAAAAGG
Organism: uncultured Porphyromonadaceae bacterium; assembly: GCA_900555915.1. Taxonomy (GTDB): domain Bacteria; phylum Bacteroidota; class Bacteroidia; order Bacteroidales; family Muribaculaceae; genus Lepagella. Next base: position 2,333 of record USNC01000022.1, read on the forward strand.
CTGCCCTCAAGAAAGCCGCTCTCGCCGACGCCGATGGCAATATCGACTACGAGGCTCTTACCAAACTCCAGAAACTCCCCAAGAACGCTTCCCGCGTGCGTCTGCACAACCGCTGCATGATGACCGGACGTCCCAAGGGCTACATCCGTCAGTTCGGTATCTCCCGTATCCAGTTCCGCGAAATGGCTTCCGCAGGTCTCATCCCCGGCGTGAAGAAAGCAAGCTGGTAAATTTATATCTACTGAGATAAATTTGCATCCAGGCATAGGAGCGATCCCGTATAAGGGTTCGCTCCTTCTTTTTTATTATGTTTGCCGTTTTTCTGAAATCCTACTCCGGAAGATGAATGTTGCAGAGTTTGTCTTTAGTTAAACTATGTTAAAAGTGTTAAACGGGTAAACAATCCACGCTGTTTCAATCTTCTATGACTTGCGTATCTCGTGAAAAAGTAGTAATTTTGCAGAGTTAATGCGCAGATTGTGCTCCGGCATGACCTGTGCATTGCTTTGAGAGTATTAAATATTGTTCGGTACATCTGAATCAATTTAAAACAAAAAAACAAATGACTGATCCAATCGCAGATTATTTGACAAGACTTCGCAACGCCATCCATGCGGGTCACCGTGTGGTGGAAGTTCCGTCTTCGAAAATGAAGAAAGAGATCACAAAGATCCTTTTCGAACAGGGCTACATCCTGAACTACAAGTTCGTGGAAGGTCCTACTCCCTCGGGCACTATCAAGATCGCCCTCAAGTATGATCCGGTCGACAAAGTGAACGCTATCAAGGCTCTCCGCCGCGTTTCCCGTCCCGGTCTCCGTCAGTACACAGGCTATAAGGACATGCCCCGCGTGCTCAACGGTCTCGGTATCGCAATCATCTCCACTTCCAAAGGTGTGATGACCAACAAGCAGGCTGCTGAAGAGAAAATCGGCGGCGAAGTTTTATGCTACGTTTATTAATGAAAGGAGGATTCAATTATGTCAAGAATAGGTAAAGCTCCAATCGAACTCCCCGCTAAGGTGGAAGTGTCTGTTAAAGACAACGTAGTGACTGTGAAAGGCCCCAAGGGCACTCTCACTCAGGAAATCAACCCCGACATCAAGGTGGAAGTCGCTGACGGACACGTTCACGTGACTCGCCCCGACGACGAACGCGAACACCGCGCGATGCACGGTCTCTACCGCGCTCTTATCCACAACATGGTCGTAGGCGTCTCTGAAGGCTACAAGAAGGAAATGGAACTCGTAGGCGTAGGCTACCGTGCCGCTGCCACAGGCCAGGTTCTCGAACTCTCGCTCGGCTACTCACATGCCATCTATATCAAACTTCCCCAGGAAATAAAGGTTGAGGCTAAGTCAGAGCGTAACAAGAACCCCCTTATCATCCTCGAATCAAGCGACAAGCAGCTCCTCGGCCAGGTATGCGCCAAGATCCGCTCGCTCCGCAAGCCTGAACCTTACAAGGGCAAGGGTATCAAGTTCGTAGGTGAAATCATCCGCCGCAAGTCCGGCAAGTCTGCCAACGCTAAATAATCCTTAGGAAGTTATGGTATCCAAAATAGATAGAAGAAATAAAATCAAAGCCCGCATCCGTGGCAAAATCTCCGGAACCGCACAGCGTCCCCGCATGAGCGTTTTCCGTAGCAACAAGGCTATTTATGTTCAGGTGATCGACGACCTCGCCGGCGCTACTCTCGTGGCTGCTTCCTCAAAAGGCATCACTGAAGGCACTAAGACTGAGATCGCTGCCAAGGTGGGTGAGGAAATCGCAAAGAAAGCCCAGGAAAAGGGTATCACTGAAGTTGTTTTCGACCGTAACGGCTATCTCTTCCACGGTCGCGTTAAATCTTTGGCCGACGCAGCTCGCCAGGCCGGTCTTAAATTCTAATCGTAAGTCATGGCAAAAAATAATAGAGTTAAATCTACCAATGATCTCGACCTCAAAGACCGCCTGGTTGCAATCAACCGCGTCACTAAGGTCACTAAGGGTGGTCGTGCGTTCAGCTTCGCAGCTATCGTCGTTGTCGGCAACGAGAACGGTGTGATCGGCTGGGGCCTCGGCAAAGCCAACGAAGTTCAGGCTGCCATCGCCAAAGGCGTGGAGACAGCAAAGAAGAATCTTATCCGTGTCCCTGTCCACAAAGGCACTATCCCCCACGAGCAGGAAGCCAAATTCGGCGGCAGCCGCATCTTCCTCCGTCCCGCTTCTGAAGGTACCGGTGTGAAGGCCGGAGGCGCTATGCGTGCCGTTCTCGAGTCCGTAGGTATCACCGACGTCCTCGCTAAGTCGAAGGGCTCTTCCAACCCCCACAACCTCGTGAAGGCTACTATCGCGGCTCTCGCAGAGCTCCGCAGCCCCGCGCAGGTGGCTCAGAACCGCAGCGTCTCTGTAGAAAAAGTGTTTAACGGTAAATAATATCTGAAATGGCACAAATAGCTATCAAGCAAATCAAAAGCCGCATCAACTGCCCCGCTGTCCAGAAGCGCACTCTTGATGCCCTCGGCCTCAGAAAGATGAACCACACAGTGGTAAAAGAGGAGAATCCCGCTATCCTCGGTATGGTCAAGACCGTTCATCACCTTGTAGAAGTAACAAAACTTTAAATAAGAATTTTCCAATGGAACTTCATAATCTTCAACCGGCACCCGGCAGCAACAAGGGTGTCAAGAGAATAGGTCGCGGTCCCGGCTCCGGCTTCGGTGGCACTTCCACACGCGGCCACAAGGGCGCTAAGTCCCGCTCTGGCTACAAACGTAAAATCGGCTTCGAAGGTGGTCAGATGCCCCTTCAGCGTCGTGTGCCCAAATTCGGCTTCAACAATATCAACAGAGTCGAATACAAGGCCCTCAATATCGATGCCCTCGAGGCTCTGGCTGCTGCCAGAAACCTCGAGAAGATTACAGTGGCTGACCTCCGCAACGCGGGTCTCGTTCCCAAGAATGTTCTCGTCAAGATCCTTGGCAACGGAGCTATCACCCGCAAGATTGAGGTTGAGGCTAACGCCTTCTCAAAATCTGCTGAGGCCGCTATCACCGCCGCCGGTGGTTCTGTAATCAAATTATAACTTTCTGTAAAATGGGATTTACTCAAACTATTAAAGATATCTGGAGCGTGGAGGATCTCCGCAAGAGAATCGGCATTACGCTGCTTCTCGTGATCATCTACCGCTTCGGTTGCTATGTGGTGCTGCCGGGCATCAACCCCGACGACCTCATGGCTCTGAAAAATTTCACTTCCGACGGCCTCATGCAGCTGCTCGACATGTTCTCGGGCGGCGCTTTCTCCCAGGCATCCATCTTTGCGCTCGGTATCATGCCCTATATCACCGCCTCAATCGTGATTCAGCTTCTCGGCATGGTCCTCCCTTCATTCCAGAAGATGCAGCGCGAGGGTGAGTCAGGAAGAATGAAATTGAATCAGTATACCCGATATCTCACCGTTGTCATCCTTCTGCTCCAGGGCCCGGCTTATCTCGCCAACCTCAGGTATCAGATACATGCAGCCGGTGGGGTAGTCGACCTCCCCTGGTACACCATGCTGTTCATGACGCTCGTGCTTGCCGCAGGCTCTATGTTCATCATGTGGCTCGGTGAGAGAATCGACCAGAAAGGTGTTGGAAATGGTATCTCTTTCATAATCCTTATCGGTATCATCGCTCGTCTTCCTGAAGCTTTCTTCCAGGAGTTCACAAGCCGTCTGCTCAACTCGGCCGGTGGCGGTCTCGTCCTTTTCCTCGTGGAAATCGTGATTCTGCTCGCTGTCATCGCAGGTGCTGTGCTTCTCGTGCAGGGTGTCCGTAAGGTGCCTGTGCAGTATGCCAAGAAAATCGTAGGCAACAAGCAGTATGGTGGCGTGCGTCAGTATATCCCGCTGAAAGTCAACGCTGCCGGTGTAATGCCGATCATCTTCGCCCAGGCGATAATGTTCATCCCCATCACTCTCGCAGGGTTCTCGCCCAACCAGACCGGTTTCATCGGAGCCCTCACCGATATGTATGGATGGACCTACAATATCATCTACTTCCTGATGATCGTGGCTTTCACTTACTTCTACACGGCTATCACTGTCCGCCCGGCTCAGATGGCTGAAGATATGAAACGCAACAACGGTTTCATCCCCGGCGTTAAACCCGGCAAACCGACCGTGGAATATCTCGACTCCATCATGTCGCGCATCACTCTGCCCGGATCCCTTTTCCTCGGCATTGTGGCTGTGATGCCCGCCATCGCCTATGTATTTGGAATCAACCGCAGCTTCGCATCCTTCTTCGGTGGCACCTCGCTTCTCATCCTTGTGGGTGTCATCCTCGATACGCTCCGTATCGTAGAAGGCCATCTCCTCATGCGTCACTATGACGGTCTGATGAAAGGCACCAGAATCCAGGGTCGCGCTTCTGGCCCCGGCTATTGATTGCTCTTATTGTTTGATTAGAATCACAGAATGATTTTCATTAAGACTGAAGAAGAAATCGAAATGGTGCGCAGGGCTTCCGTCCTTGTAAGCCGTACGCTCGGTGAGGTGGCGAAGTGGATTCGTCCGGGTGTCACCACCAAGCAGCTCGATAACGTGGCTCGCGAGTTTATTCTCGACAACGGCGGTAAACCCGCTTGCCTCGGTTATCACGGCTTCCCGGGCACTCTCTGCATCGAGGTCAACGAGACCGTGGTGCATGGATTCCCTTCGCAATACGTACTCAGGGACGGCGACATCGTCGGAACCGACTGTGTGGTGGAACTCGACGGCTACAACGGCGATTCCTGCTACACTTTCGCCGTCGGAGACATCGATCCGAAGGTCATGGCTCTCCTTGAGACCACACGCGAGTCGCTCTATAAGGGCATTGCCGCCGCAAAGGCGGGCAAGCGTGTCGGCGACATCGGTAATGCGGTGCAGTCCTTCTGCGAGCATCACGGCTATTCCGTAGTGCGCGAGATGTGCGGGCACGGCATCGGAAAAAGCATGCACGAAGATCCCGAAGTGCCTAACTACGGGCGCCGCGGCATCGGACCCTTGCTCAAACCCGGAATGTGCATCTGCATCGAGCCTATGATCAACATGGGCTCCAAAAACATAGTCTTCGAGAAAGACGGCTGGCAGACTCGCACTAAGGACCGCAAACCGTCCGCTCACTTCGAGCATACAATCCTCATTACCGACGACAACCCTGAAATACTGACCACTTTCGATTATATAGAGCAGGCTCTTGGTGATCGTAAATTCTGATTTTTTAAACAAAGCTATTCAATTATGGCAAAACAAGCAGCAATCGAACAAGACGGTGTAATTCTCGAAGCCCTCAGCAATGCCATGTTCAAGGTCGAACTCGAAAATGGCCATGAAATCACTGCCCACATCTCGGGCAAGATGAGAATGCACTATATTAAGATTCTTCCCGGCGACAAGGTAAAGGTCGAAATGTCGCCCTACGACCTCTCCAAGGGCAGGATCGCTTTCCGTTACAAATAAAAACGAATACCAGATATGAAAGTTAGAGCATCAATCAAGAAGCGCACTCCCGACAGCAAGATAGTGCGTCGCAAAGGTAGATTGTACGTAATCAACAAAAAGAATCCTAAACTCAAACAGCGCCAAGGCTGATTCAGGCCCCAAGCACTAAAAACGTAATAACTCATACTCATTATGGCAGTACGTATAGTCGGCGTTGATTTGCCGCAAAACAAAAGAGGCGACATCGCCCTCACATATATCTACGGCATCGGCCGTAGCGCAGCTTGCACCATCCTCAAAAAGGCAGGTGTCGATGGTATCATCAAGGTTCAGGACTGGACCGACGACCAGGCTGCCGCAGTCCGCGAAGTGATCCAGAGCGAATACAAAGTGGAAGGTGATCTCCGCAGTGAAATCCAACTCAACATCAAGCGACTCATGGACATCGGCTGCTACCGTGGCATCCGTCACCGTCTCGGTCTCCCCGTACGCGGTCAGAGCACCAAAAACAATGCCCGCACCCGCAAAGGTCGCAAGAAAACTGTTGCTAACAAGAAGAAAGCTACTAAATAATTGTAAATTATGGCAAAAAAGACAGTCGCAGCGAAGAAAAGAAATGTCAAGGTTGACGCTCTCGGTCAGCTTCATGTACACTCTTCCTTCAACAACATCATCGTGTGCTTAGCCAACTCCGAAGGTCAGGTGATCTCTTGGTCTTCTGCCGGAAAGATGGGTTTCCGCGGTTCTAAGAAGAACACTCCCTATGCTGCTCAGATGGCAGCTCAGGACTGCGCCAAGGTCGCTTACGACCTCGGTCTCCGCAAGGTGAAGGCATACGTGAAAGGCCCGGGCAACGGACGTGAATCCGCTATCCGTACCGTGCACGGTGCAGGTATCGAAGTAGTCGAGATCGTCGACGTTACTCCGCTCCCGCACAACGGTTGCCGTCCTCCTAAGAGAAGAAGAGTATAATACCTCCCTGTGTGTCTCCCTGAATGCGAATGACCCTCACGATTTCTACCTCTCGAGGGGTCGCGGCTGCGCTAAGGGGAACCCGCGGACTTAGTAGACTCTTTCATTTGACACTCTTCAACTAAAGTCAAATCATTTCAAAGATTAAATTAAAATGGCAAGATACACAGGCCCTAAAACCAAAATCGCCCGTAAATTCGGCGAGGCAATCTTCGGAGAGGATAAAGTTCTGACCAAAAAGAACTATCCCCCGGGTCAGCACGGCAACAACCGCCGCCGCAAAACTTCCGAATACGGCACTCAGCTAAAGGAAAAGCAGAAAGCTAAATACACCTACGGTGTGCTCGAACGCCAGTTCCGCAACCTCTTCGAACGCGCCGCTCACACCAAGGGCATTACTGGTGAGGTTCTTCTCCAGCTGCTCGAAAGCCGTCTCGACAACGTAGTATATCGTCTCGGTATAGCTCCAACTCGTCCCGCTGCGCGTCAGATCGTGCTCCACAAGCACATCACCGTCAACGGAGATGTTGTGAATATCCCCTCTTATCAGGTTAAACCCGGCGACGTGGTCGCTGTCCGCGAGAAAGCCAAGTCGCTCGAGGTTATCACCGACAATCTCGCTGGCTTCAACCATAGCAAGTATCCCTGGATCGAATGGGACGAAAGCATTAAGGGCGGTAAGTTCCTGCACATGCCCCAGCGTGAGGATATTCCCGAGAACATCAAGGAGCAACTGATCGTCGAGCTCTATTCTAAATAATAAACTATTGTAACCCATGTCAATATTAGCATTTCAAAAACCCGACAAGGTCTTGATGCTTGAAGCGGACGCAAAATTCGGTAAATTCGAATTCCGCCCTCTCGAGCCCGGGTATGGCCAGACTATCGGCAACGCACTCCGCAGAATTCTTCTCTCCAGCCTCGGCGGTTTTGCTATCTGCTCCATCCGTATCGATGGAGTGGCGCACGAACTGGATTCTATCCCGGGTGTCAGGGAAGATGTAACTAATATCATCCTCAACCTGAAGCAGGTCAGATTCAAGCAGACTACTGAAGACCACGACGAGGAAACAGCTACAGTTACCGTCTCCGGTACTGATGTATTGAAAGCAGGAGACTTGGGTAAAGCTCTTTCGGGTTTTGAGGTACTCAACCCCGACCTCGTGATTTGCAATCTTAATCCTTCCGCTTCCTTCAACATGGAATTCTCCATCAACAAAGGTCGCGGATGGGTTCCCGCCGATGAAAACCGCGAAATGCTTCGCTCTATCGGAGCAGATCCCGCTGTCATAGCCGTCGACTCCATCTACACGCCTATCAAAAACGTGAAATATGCAGTCGAGAATTTCCGCGTCGAGCAGAAAACCGACTACGAGAAACTCATACTCGAAGTGACAACCGATGGCTCCATCCTTCCGAAAGATGCTCTAAAAGAGGCCGCTAAAATTCTTATCCACCACTTCATGCTCTTCTCCGACGAGAAAATCTCGCTCGAGACTCCAGCTGATGAAGTTCCCGAGGAATTCGATGAGGAAGTCCTCAAGATGCGTCAGCTCCTCAAGAGCAAACTCGTGGATATGGATCTCAGCGTCCGTGCTCTCAACTGCTTGAAGAGCGCTGAGGTTGAAACTCTCGGCGAACTCGTCAAGTTCCAGAAAAACGACCTCCTGAAGTTCCGCAACTTCGGCAAGAAGTCGCTTACCGAACTCGATGAGCTCCTCGCTGACAACAACCTCTCGTTCGGCATGGATATTTCAAAGTATAAATTAGATAAAGAATAAACACTACGATGAGACATAATAAGAAATTCAACCACCTCAGCCGTAAGAAGGGACACCGCGAGGCTATGCTCTCCAACATGGCCATCTCTCTTATCATGCACAAGAGAATCTTCACGACTCTGGCTAAGGCTAAGGCGCTCCGCGTTTACGCTGAGCCTCTTATCACTCGCTGTAAGAAAGACGACATGAACAATCGTCGTCTCGTCTTCAGCTATCTCCAGAATAAAGAGGCTATCAAGGAACTTTTCAGCGTGGTTGCTGAGAAAGTTGCCGACCGTCCCGGTGGATACACCCGTATCCTCAAGACCGGTCACCGCCTTGGCGACAACGCTGAGATGGCAATGATCGAACTCGTTGACTTCAACGAAAACATGCTCGCTGAAAAGGCTGCGAAGGCTACCAAGACCCGCCGCAGCCGCCGCGGTGGCAAGAAGGCTGAGGCCGCTGCTCCCGCAGCTGAGGCTCCCGCAGCTGAAGCTCCCGCAGCTGAGGCTCCCGCAGCTGAATGATAAAGTCGATGTAGGCTCCGGCCTTCATAGATATATAGCCTGCAGTGTTATCTTCCCGAAGATAGCCCTGCAGGCTTTTTTTCAAGCCGCAGACCCGAAGCGCGGCCCCTCCCGTAAGCCCGAGCGGTAGCAGGTAGAATCATCGAGGAAGCGCTAATAGTTGTCCGTTCCGAAGTCGGGTTGGAGGTGTGTGGGCGCGGAAGCGCGAATAGGCCGAATTAGTTTTTTTGATGCCATGCTTCGATTTTCCGCTCCGATTTTTGTTATATATTCAGAGGGGTAGGAAGCCTGTTCCGAGCCCTCGTTTTTTTAGTTAATTCACTATTCAATTTCTGCAAGTGTATTTCTGGGTCTCTCTTACATTGACGGTCATATATTTCATCGTGGTGCTGACCAGCGTGGTAGTGGTGGTGACTGAAAACAAGAATCCCATCAGGGCCATCTCTTGGACTCTCGCGCTGCTCTTCCTTCCCGTCGTGGGCATCGTATTCTACCTTTTCTTCGGGCGCAGCCTGAAAGGCCAGACTCTCGTCAGCAGCAAGGTCCGCCGGAAACTCCTCAACAAATCCCGCGCCACGCAGCACGATTTCGAATACTCCGACCTCGACGCCACGCAGATCCAGAAGGTGAAACTCGCCCACACTCTCTGCCACGCACATCTCGATCTCGGCAATTCAGTAAGCGTATTCACCGACGGGGCCGGAAAATTCCGTCAACTTGAAGCCGATATCCCTGTCTCTTATACACATCTCCGAGCCCACGAGACACTGAGCGATCTCG
>USNC01000023.1 GCA_900555915.1 uncultured Porphyromonadaceae bacterium
ACGAGATCGCTCAGTGTCTCGTGGGCTCGGAGATGTGTATAAGAGACAGAACGAACACCTTACACACGAAACTACAAGACAAGAAATGTCACTACGAAATTTACTCAATATGTCATGTATGCTGGCCGTCATATGCCTCACAATATGCAGCTGCAACGACGACAGGAAATACAAGATCGGAGTGTCGCAATGCTGCGAAGACGACTGGCGGATGAAGATGAATGAGGAAATCCAGCGCGAGATAATGTTTCACGACGATGCCACGGTCGAGATCAGAAGTGCTGACGACAGCAGCGAAAAACAGATAGAAGACATAGAATACTTCAAGGACAATGGCTTCGACATAATCATAGTCTCGCCCAACGAGGCCGCCCGGCTCACACCGGTGATAAAGTCGATATATGAGTCGGGCATCCCGGTCATAATATTCGACCGCAACATCATAGGCTCCAGCTATACGGCAAGGATCGGAGCCGACGACGTAAGCCTCGGCAAGGAAGCGGCCCGCTATGCCCTAAGCAGGATTCCCGACGGAGCAAAAGCCATCGAGATCTACGGGCTGCCGGGATCCACACCGGCCGACGACCGGCATAAGGGGTTCACCGAGGAATTCACCGCAGGAGGAGGAGAAATACTCGCGAGCGTGCCGGCCAACTGGCGCCAGGACGAAGCGGTGACACTGACGGATTCACTTCTCGAGACACACAAGGACGTGGACATCATCTTCGCACACAACGACCGCATGGCCATAGGAGCCTCCGAGTCGGCCGACAGAATGAATATGCGCGACATCAAGATAATAGGCATCGACGCGGCCCCGGAGATCGGCATACGGGCAGTAGCCGACAGCATAATCGACGCCACTTTCCTCTATCCTACGGAGGGGAACAGAATCATACGTACGGCGCTCGCCATACTCAAGGGAGAGCCTTACGAGCGGGAGGTGATAATGCCGGCCTCATCGGCCGTGGATATCAGCAACGCCGATATCCTGCTGCGCCAGAACGAGACACTTAAAGACGAGACCGGGAAGATGACGATACTGAAATCAAAAATCGACGACTACCTCGCCAAATACGCTACCCAGACCAATCTCTTCTACTCCTGCATTGCGATCATAGTCCTGCTGTTCGGCCTTGTGTTCATGATACTGAGAATATACTGGCAGCACAAAAAACACCAGACTGTGCTTATGGAGCAGAACAAGGAACTTGAGATTCAGCGCGACAAGCAGCATGACCTCAACCAGCGTCTGAAAGAAGCCAACGAATCGAAACTCATATTCTTCACCAATGTCTCGCACGACCTCCGCACACCGCTGACACTGATATCCGAGCCGGTGGCGCAACTATCGGAAGCCGACAACCTCAGCGAGCAGCAGAAATCACTCGTGAGAATAGCCGACAAGAACGTAAGGATTCTCAAAAGGCTCATCAACCAGATACTCGACTTCCGGAAATATGAGAACGACCGTCTCGCCCTAAACCTCAGCGAGATCGACCTCGGCAAGGCCATCGAGGACTGGGCTGACTCATTTCACGCACTATCTGTGAAACGAGGTATAAATCTCAGTCTTCAGAAGCCTGAATCATCAGAATCAACCGTGATCGCGGTAGATTCGGAAAAAATGGAGCGGGTGGTGTTCAACCTCATATCAAACGCATTCAAATATTCGCCCGACGGCAGCGACATCACCGTAAGCTACCAATGCACCGAAAAGGAATTCACCATCAGCGTGGCCGACACCGGCCAGGGCATTAGCGAACGTGACCTTGGCAACATCTTCGACCGTTTCTACCAAGTAAATAAGGTGCATCCTAACGGGTCCGGAATCGGACTTTCCCTGTCGAAAGCCTTCGTGGAGATGCATGGAGGAAAAATAAGCGTGGAAAGCACGGTCAACAAGGGGTCGGTATTCACGGTGACAATCCCGGTCTCGCACGTGGCGGAGAAAGCGGAGGAATATGTGGCGGGAATCACCGAAAGCGATGTGAACGCCGAGTTAGGCCTGATTGAGACGGAAACCATGACCGACGAGAACAAACCGCTTCTGCTCGTGATAGACGACAACCGCGACATCAGGACAATGATCACAGAACTGATGAAAAGCGACTACAATGTGGTCACAGCCTCCGACGGCGCTGCCGGAATTGAAAAAGCGGCCGAGTCAGTGCCCGATCTCATCATCTGCGACATAATGATGCCCGTGATGGACGGACTGGAATGTTGCCGCAGACTTAAGTCCGACGTGCGGACATCACACATACCGGTATTGATGCTCACCGCCTGCAGCCTTGACGAGCAACGCATACAGGGCTACGACAGCGGAGCGGACGGCTACCTCTCGAAACCATTCAGCGGAGCCGTGTTGAAATCAAGGTGCGCCTCCCTCATCGCCAACCGCCGCCGCATCAAGGACCTTTGGCAGAAGACCCCCTTGCCTGAGACAACGACAGAGACAAAAGAGGAAGAGCCGGCGCCAGGAGATGAAAAGACAGTGGCGAAACCGGCGATCGACAACGAATTCTACAACAGGTTTCTTGAAATATTCAACGCGGAGATGGGCAATTCCGAACTCAACATCGAGACGCTCGCCTCAAGCCTCGGGTTTGAGCGCACACAGTTCTACCGCAAGATAAAAGCAATCACCGGGATGTCGCCGGTGGAACTGATCCGCACGCTACGCCTCAGGAAAGCGCAGGAACTGGTAAAAGGCACCGGACGCACCATGAGCGAGATCGCATATGAAGTGGGATTCTCAAACCCGGCTTACTTCACCAAATGCTACCGGGAGGCATTCGGAGAAACCCCTACCGAGACAAGAAGCCGGAAGGATACCTGACCTTACCGGCGGCCTGAGTGGCACAAGGGTGTGAAGAATGTTGCAAATACTATAATGAATATTGCAAAGTCAGTTTTATTATAGCATTTGCAATATTCTTTATATATTGGAGTGCAGATATTTCCATAACTTTGCAGCAGAAATTTTACTAAACCGCAATAACATGAAAAAATCTTTATCAAGTGCGATTCTGATGCTTCTGACAGCATTTCTCGCACACGCACAGGACATCATGGTACACGGCACCGTGCTATCCGCCACCGACGGCGAGCCACTGATCGGAGCGACCGTGCTCTGCGAGCGGACAAACGCCGGCACCGCCACCGATCTGGACGGCAAATTCGAACTCAAGGTGCCAGAAGGCTCTAACCTCAAGGTCTCATATGTAGGCTACCAGACACAGACAGCCAAGGCCTTGCCGCAACTCACAATCAATCTAAAAGAAGACAACGCCCTGCTTGACGAGGTAGTGGTGGTGGGCTACTCCACCGAGAAGAAGGCCGACCTCACGGGATCTGTATCGGTGGTCAAGATGAAAGACGTTTCCGACACCCCGACCGGCAACGTGATACAGGCACTCCAGGGACGCGTGGCCGGCATGAACATCACCACCGACGGCACACCCGGCGGTCTTAGCACCGGAACCTCCATACGCGGCGCATCCTCTTTCCGCGGGGAAGCCAACGGACCGCTCTACGTGATCGACGGGGTTATGACCCGAGAGAATCCCGGCACTATACTCAACAGCAACGATGTGGAGTCGATCCAGGTGCTCAAGGACGCTGCCTCCGCATCCATCTATGGCGCACAGGCCGCCAACGGTGTGATCATCATCACCACCAAACGAGCAAAGAAAGGTGAATGCCACGTCACGTTCGACGCCACCCTCACCCTGCAGACATATCAGAGCGGCCTCGACATGCTAAACGCCGACCAGTGGGGAGAAGTGTACTGGGCCGCATACAAAAACACATATAACACAACCCCCTCTTCCGAACTCTACGGCAACGGAGCGACTCCGAAACTGCAGCCCTATCAGAACCTCAACGGAGTGACAGTGACTCCGCAGAACACAGACTGGGAAAAAGAGATACACCGCACAGCCCTGATGCAGACCTACAGCGTGGGTCTCTCCAAGGGTGACGAGAACGGCACATCATCGATGTCGATAAGCTGGCTCGACCATGACGGCATCATCAGGGGCTCGGACTTCCAGAAGGCCAACACCCGCTTCAGTTCGGACTACGGCTTCCTCAACAACCGTCTACGCGCAGGCGGCAATGTGACCATCAACTGGTGGCGTCAGCACAACGCGCCCGGCGGAGCGGAGGAGAACGCGATAAAGATGCACCCGGCACGCACAGTCTACGACGAGGAAGGAAACTACAACGACCAGGTGGCGTATGGTCTCAACGACACTCCCAACATCATGCGCCAGATATCTGAGGAAAGCAACAACAAGCATGAATACTGGCGAGTGTTCGGCAACGCATACCTCTCGATAGAACCGGTGAAGAACCTCATCGTCAAGACCAATTTCGGTGTGAACTACCACAACGGCACCGACAAGAACTTCACCCCGGCCAACCTGCGCGACAAGAGCAACAACCTCTATCAATACAGCAGCAAGACAGTAGACTGGGTCTGGACCAACACCGCCCAATACAACATCGACTTCGGCCGCAACTCACTCATGGCCCTTCTCGGCATAGAATCAAAGCGCAACCATTTCGAGGATATGTGGGGCGAAGGCAAAGGCCTTGAGATCGAGGATATCAACTATCTCTATCTCGGCAACACCACCTACAACCGCAACACAGGCTCCGGAGCCTCGAACTATTCGATGTTCTCCGTATTCGGAAAGATCAACTATTCGTTCGACAACAGATACCTCATCTCCTTCACACTTCGCCGCGACGCATCGTCACGCCTCTCCAACACCCACAACTACGACTGGTTTCCCTCGGTATCGGCAGGCTGGAGAATCTCGGAAGAGAAATTCATGGAAGCATCGCGCACATGGCTTTCCGACCTCAAGATACGCGGCGCGTACGGCATCAACGGCAACGACATCATAGCCAACGACGCTTTCTACGCCAAATACTCGATGGACCTCGACCGCGCCGCATACGCGCTTGGCGGCGGCAACACACTGACACCCGGCGCATTGCGCTCCAGAAGCACCAATCCCGACCTCTCCTGGGAAAAGACCTACCAGACCAACGTAGGTTTCGACGCCGGCTTCCTCAACAACAGGCTCAACCTCTCGTTTGACTATTTCTACAAGCGCACCACCGACATGCTCGTGGAGAAACCCTATATCGCGACAATCGGCGAGGGAGGCTACTGCTGGTACAACGGCGGAGAGATGGTGAACAAGGGTGTGGAGATCACCGCCGAATGGCGCCAGACACTCTCCAACGGCCTCTCATACAACATCGCCCTCAACGTGACTTCGATGAAAAACCGCGTGACAGACCTTATGGACGATATCTACTACACATATGGCGGCGGCAACGGCATTGACAAGAGTGTAGTAGGACAGGCCCTCGGCTCATGGATGGGCTACAAGACCGACGGCATATTCCGCACGCAGGCGGAAGTGGACGCCTACCGCGAGAAATACAAAATCAGCATGGGCAATCCGGCAGTGGGCCGCATACGCTACGTAGACACCAACGGCGACGGCGAGATCTCCGACAAGGACCGCACATGGCTCGGAGTGGATCTTCCGAAAGCCCAGTTTGGCCTGAACCTCGGCGCCAACTGGAAAGGATTCGACCTCAGCCTCTTCTTCAACAGCATCATCCGCGATGCCTGGAACAACTCAAAGTTCTACACAGACTTCTTCCCCCTCTGGACCGGCAACCACGGCACCAAACTTCTCGGCGCCGCCCAGGCCTACAACGACTATCTGAACAGCGGATACTACGCTTCCGACGTGCCCGCACCCTCGATCGACAACTCGAACTCAGAAAACGAAGGATCCGAGTATTTCATAGAAGACGGATCATTCCTCCGCCTGAAGACCCTCTCGCTCGGCTACACACTGCCCGAGAAGGTACGTGAGCGACTCCACCTAAGCAACGCCCGCATCTACTTCCAGGCCCAGAATGTCTTCACAATCACGAAATACAGCGGAGCTGACCCGGAAGGCTTAGGCTATCCCTATGCCCTGCCCCGCCAATACACATTCGGAATCCAGTTCGGTTTCTAACCTAAAAAGCATCAAGTCATGAAAATCAAAAATATAATCTCGACAACAATCCTCGGCATCACACTGAGCGCCTGCAGCAACAGTTTCCTCGAGAATCCCCCTCAGGGACCTCTCTCCGAGGGCAACATGAACGATCCGGAGGCAGTGGATCTCCTCGTCACCGGAGCATACGCCACATTCGGCTGCCGATATGCAGACAGCAACGATCCCCACTGGTTTCCAGTCACCAACTGGAGCTACGGCGAAGTGCGCGCCGACAATGCCTACAAGGGTGGCGGCGGCGAGACCGACGCCTGGGAAATACACGATATGGAGACAGCCAAGATACAGCCCAACAACGGATTTCTCGACGGCAAATGGTTTAACGTCTACTGCGGAATATCTCGGTGCAACTCTGCTATACGCGCCCTCATGAAGATAGACGGCGACGTCAACAAGGACAAAGACCGCGTGATAGCCGAAATCAGAGTGATACGCAGCCACTGGTATTTCGAACTGGTGAGACTCTTCAACCGCATCCCATATATGGACATCGACCTGCCGGAGACCCAATACACCGACATCCGCAACGATGAGTTCACACGCGAGCAGCACCTCCAGCGCATCGCAGAGGAACTTCTCTCCGCAGCCGTCGACCTACCTGAGACACAGGCGGAAATCGGACGCATCAACAAGCGCATCGCCCTCGCCTATGCCGCCAAGGTGAAACTCTATCAGGCATATGAGGAAGACCCGCAGACGAATGCCGTGGTCAATATCAACAAGTCCCTACTTCAGGAAGCGGTGGATCTCATCGACCGGGTGCAGGGCTACGACCTTCTCGCCGACTTCCAGCATCTTGACCTTCTGGAATATGAAAACGGTCCGGAATCGGTATTCGCCATCCAATTCTCGAAAGACGACGGCTCCGGCGGTGTAGGCCGCGTGAACTGGAGCATGCTTCTCAACTCCATGACCGGTCCGGGCTGCCCATGGCAGGGCGACGGATTCTTCCTCCCCTCCCAGGATCTGATCAACGCCTATCAGACCGACGAGAACGGCCTTCCGATGTTTGACTACCAGTCGCGTCCCGACTACGGCAAAGTGGAATTTGATGCTGACGGCAGTTTTCACCTTGGGAATGTGGCCGGAAACGTGGATCCGCGCCTCGACTTTGTAGTAGGACGCCCGACAATACGCTACAAGACCTTCAGCGAACGCCCGTGCGGCCTTTGGGTGCGCAACAGCGACGCTTACGGCTACAACAACACCAAACGCTTCTGGCTCTCGCCCGAATCGCCCGACGCCACCCAGGGCTGGCCATGGGGAGCCTCCGCTCTCAACTGGCAGATAATACGCTATGCCGACCTGCTCCTCTACAAAGCCGAAGCCCTGATCGAGATCGGAGGCGGCGACAATCTTGAAGAGGCGAGAATGCTCATCAACCGCGTCAGGGAGCGCGCACAGAAGAGCGCGTATGTGAAAGACTTCTATGACGAAAGCAAATACGCCGCCAACTATAAGATAAACCTCTACCCCGCTGAAGGCTGGAACCAGGAATATGCGAGAAAGGCCCTCCGCACCGAGATGCGTCTTGAAAAGGCGATGGAGGGGGAACGATTCTTCGACCTCGTGCGCTGGGGTATCGCCAAGGAAACCATGAACGCATACTACGAAGCCGAAAAGGATACCCGCGTATACTATCAGAACGCATCGTTCGATACCGGTGAGGAATATTTCCCGGTGCCGGTGGCCCAGTACAATTTCTCCGGCGGCAAATACATCCAGAATCCGGGCTACCCCGCATTCTGACATAAGTACAGAAACATACAAAACAAGAATCAAGGGAGGGCGTCGGAACTGATTCCGACGCCCTATGTATAAACTGAGACCAATATGAGACACACGCTTCTGCCGACCCTCCTTCTCTGCACAGGCCTGGGTATGGCACAATCCAACGACACAAATCCTCTCTATGAAGAACCACTGCGACCACAATATCATTTCTCGCCCGCCCACCGATGGATAGGCGATCCCTGCGGGCTGGTGCATTTCGACGGCAGATTCCATGCCTACAGCTGGGGAGCGGCCGAATCAGACGACCTCGTGCACTGGGAAGAGATCAACAGCAACGCCATCAGCGGAACTCCGAAAGGAATCGGACAGTTCACGGGCAGTGTTGTTGTAGACCGATGGAACTCCGCAGGCTACGGTGAGAACGCCTTCATAGCCGCGTTCACATCATTCGACGAGGCGAGCAAAAAGCAATCGCAGTCCATAGCCCACAGCCATGACGGGGGCCGGACATTCATGTATTATGACTTGAATCCGGTGATAGACACATGGAGCACTGAATTCCGCGACCCGACCGTGATACGCGACGAGGCACACGGCCGATGGGTAATGGCCGTGGCCAAGGCTCTGGAGAAGAAAGTGGCGTTCTACGGATCGGCCGATCTGAAGCATTGGGAATGGCTCAGCGATTTCGGTCCGGCAGGCGATTCCGAGAAATCATGGGAATGCCCGGATCTGTTCCAACTTCCGGTGGAAGGACATCCCGGCATGAAGAAGTGGGTGCTCGTGGTGTCGGTCAACTGGAGCAAGGAACAATACTTCACAGGCGAATTTGACGGCACTCAGTTCATTCCGGACTGCCGGGACTGCGGACCATTGTACGTAGACAAAGGTCTTGACTACTATGCATCGCGCACATTCCAGGACTACGACGGGACATTGCCCGCAGCATACTCCATAGGGTGGGTGTCCACATGGGATTATGCACAGCATGTGCCCACGACATACGGACAAGGGGTATGGTCGCTTCCGAGAGCGCTGTATCTGCGGGAGACACCCGGCGGACTCAGACTGATACAGAAACCTGCCGAAAAATTGAAATCACTAAGAGGGAAAGAAGGCAGAATCCGGACCAGACTCAAACCGGGCGCGACACGACTTAAAGCACTGTCTGAAATGGGCAACCAATATGAAATACGGGCTTCATTCACCACTGACACGTTCGGATTCAACCTCTGTGCCGGCGACGGCAAGAAACTGACGCTTAGTTACGACACCGACTCCCACACCCTACTGCTCGACCGCACCAACTCTTCGGCTGCGGAAATACCCGCATTCGAACGAATCGCCTTTACCAAGATCGAACCCATCGACGGGACTCTTGAACTTGACATATTCGTAGACAAGTCGGTGGTGGAGATATATGCCAACGGCGGAGAAGCGGTGATGACCGCCCTTGTATTTCCCGATGAAGCAAAAAGCAGTGGCGCCGAAGTATTCTCACTTGGCAGCAACACGACGATGACAGCCTACTACTATCCGATATCCTCGATCTGGAAATAATATGACGACGGCACCCCGACAGATCAGCGCGGGGTGCCGTAATCATAATATATTTTCCCGGATAGTCATCGTCCGGTCTTGCATGCGACAGGCATCATTTCACAGGATGCAACGTGTAGGTCTTGACGACACCGTTGTAGTCGAAACATACCGTAGCATCTCCATTTGACGCTGCAGGCTGACTCACTGATATCTTCACATCAGGATTGTCACAGTATGCCGACACGGCGGGAACCGCATCAGACAAGAGACGATATTCCACGTCATAACGGTCATAGCCGGTATAGCCGTTGATGTCGTTGCTTCGCGTCGGATTTTCGGGAAGATTCAGAGCCACTCCGTTGACAGCGACCGTCACCTTCGGCGACGGTGTATGCTCGAGGGGATTTCCCTTGGTGCTGAATCCAAGGCCATTGAGCACTACCGCCGGACGCCCCGGCATTCCTTCCGCCTTCAGATATATGGCATGTTTGCCGTCGAGATTATCCACTGCATCGGCAACATCGATCGTGAACTTCGCCATTTCTCCCGGTTTGGCACCCGCCACCGTTATCTCTCCTATCTTCGTGCCTTTCCAAGTTTCGTTGGCATAAGGGCCGTCGAGCCATACGCTTATCCTGCACGGACGAGGCGACACGGGAGTGACGAAGAGATTGAACTGGGTACCATTGCCCGGTTTGGTGCCTTCAAAAGCCTTGAGACCTTTCTGCGGCTTGTCGAGACCTCCGAATCCGAAATATTTATAGCCCACGATGTCGCCACCCGACATATTGACCGGCATATTGGCGTCCCAGATATCCCATGTGTCCTGCTGCGCGCCGATGTTGGAAAGGTAGCAGGCATATCCGGCATCGTAGAATTTATAGGGATCGAGACCGTAGATCTGGAAACCCTCGGAAGTCACCTCCGCACCCGAATACACATCGCCGTTTGAAGCCTTCGCAATCCATTTTCCATCAGCCGCATACGGATCATATCCGGTGATGGTCACCACACCACCTTCCGCCACAGGCTTTTCATCAAACTCGATCCGGACCGGCGCCACCATAGCCTGGCGTGCGAAGCCGAAGCCACGCGGCGGACGATGATAGAAGACATACCACTGGCCGTTGATCTCCTGTATGGAACCGTGGGTATTGTGGGCCGCGTTGGTCGCGGTAAGCGCCGTGCCATCCTCGTTGGGGACGATACCGCGCGAGTCGACCAGCACGCCGCCGCTGCGCCAGGGTCCGAGAGGAGAGTCAGCGAAAGCATAGCGCAGTGTGGAGTTCGAACTTCCGATGCCGTAATCCGGACCTGAATGGCCTGAGAATATCATGACATATTTATTGCCGATCTTACGGATCGAGGAAGCCTCGAAGAAATTGAACTCGCCGGGATTCTGTCCTTTGTAGAGAGCGGGGTATTCTGTGCCCTCAGGGTCGCGCACCTCGCCATAACGGTGGCTCGCCGGCATGAAATAAGGGATTACCTCTGTGCCGGGACGCACTGAATACATAGTATTCTGGTCAAGTTGGGCGGCGCTTGAATGCTGGAATCCCCAGAAACCGTAGGCGCGGAATCCCTTCTTGTAGTCAGGATCTTTCCTGCTCGTGATCTCTTCAATGAAAATCGAAGGGTCAAAACCGAGAATGCTTCCGTCGACCACAGCCGAGCCATCCTCGTTGAGATTTATTGGAGTGAAGGGGCCGTCTGGACGGTCGCCCTTGCAGACCATGGCCTCGCGGCGCGGCCCACGGCTATGAGGATACAGATAGTAGGTCTTCTTTCCCTTTCTGTCCTTAACTTCGACGAGGTCGGGAGCATACATGACATCCCATCTGCCATCTTTCTGATAAGTGAATATCGGGCCTTCATCACGCCAGTCGGTGAGGTCTTCCACCGGAGCCGACCACATGCGGATATCCGGTCCGCAATAACTGTCGACCCTGAGGTCGTGCGAACCTATGATGTATGCACGGTACTTTCCGGGATTGTCGGGGTCCTCAAACACACGGGGCTCCCCGTCGGGAAGGTGTTCCCAAAGCGGCAGATACGGATTACCGACTCCTTCCACTGAATTTGCGCCAGATGCTGCGGGGGCGGCCAGACCTAATGTGACTGCCGCAGCAAAACCTGCCAATCCGCGCAAGGCAAGAAATTTCTTCATAGTTTGGATTTGTTTGTTAGTATAGCATTATCGAAGTGCAAATATACTAAAAAAAATCCATATCAGAGACTACTGATACCCACAATATATCTCACCAGTGAAAAAAAGCGCATAAAAGCCCGCATCGCTCCTTCCTCAACACGCGAAAATCGCTCGCCCAAAACCGCCCCGG
>USNC01000024.1 GCA_900555915.1 uncultured Porphyromonadaceae bacterium
CGCGTAAGATCGTCGGCAGCGTCAGATGTGTATAAGAGACAGTTGTAGAAGAGTATGGCCTCGGGGTCTGCCTCATGGGCGTATTCGAAAGCCTTGGCTATGAACTCATCGCCGCAGAGGTTGTAGAGTCTGCTCTCACGGTAGGGGTTCGGCGTGCGGCCTCTCCATCCGGGGCCTGCGTCAGACATGGCTTCATTGACCACGTCCCAGCAATACACCACATCCTTGTAGCGTCCCACCACGGTGTGTATGTGGTCGCGCAGACGATTGTAGAACACCTCTTTGCTCACGGGATTGCCTTTCTTGTCGGTAAACATCCAGTCGGCGAACTGTGAGTGCCATACGAGAGTGTGGCCGCGGAGCTTGATGCCGTTGGAGCGGCAGAAATTGGCAATGCTGTCGGCGAGTCCCCAGTTCCATACCCCTTCGGCAGGATGAAGCTCGCCCGGCTTCATCGCATTCTCGGCCGTGATGCTGTTGAAATGTTTCTTCACCAAGTCGGCCTGCGCCGCGTCGGAGATGTTGCGTTTGTTGACTGCGACTCCTACTGTGAAATAGCCGTCGTAGGCGTCTTTCAGACTTGCGGGGCCGTGGTCGGCCGGAGGTCCGAACTGAGCCGATGCCGTGCCTGTGATGGCTACGGATATCATCGCTGTAAGAAAACTTCTTTTCATGATAATTATGAGTTTGGTTTGAATTATTTGTAGCTCCAGTCTCCGCGAGGTGGCGGAAACCGGAGTTTTTATCAAGTCATGGCAGTTCCGTGTCGGTCAGCAGGCTTTTAAAACTCGCTGGCAAAGTGGAACCGGATTTTCGGGAAATCGCTCTGCGCCATCTGGAGCACGTAGTTGCTGTCGGCCATGAAGACGTCGCGGTCGTCCTTGTCTTTGGCCATGAACTGGTATTTGCGCTTCTTGAAGGCTTCGAGCGCCTCCTGGTCGTCGCTCTCTATCCAGCACGCCTTGTAGAGGCTGATGGGTTCCCAGCGGCACTGCGCTCCGTATTCGTGAAGCAGACGGTACTGGATCACCTCAAACTGCAGTTGGCCTACGGTGCCGATTATCTTGCGTCCGTTGAACTGGTTGGTAAACATCTGGGCCACACCCTCGTCCATAAGTTGACGGATCCCTTTGTCGAGTTGCTTCGCCTTCATGGGGTCGGCGTTCTCGATATATTTGAACATCTCCGGAGAGAAGGAGGGGAGACCCTTGAAGTGGAGTTGCTCGCCAGAGGTCAGTGTGTCGCCTATCTTGAAGTTGCCCGTGTCGGGTATGCCGACGATGTCGCCGGGATAAGCCTCGTCGACTATGTTTTTCTTCTGGGCCATGAATGCGGTAGGGGCGGCGAACTTCAGGAGTTTGTTTAGGCGCATGTGCTTGTAGTTGACGTTGCGCTCGAACTTGCCGCTGCATATCTTCACGAATGCGATGCAGCTGCGGTGGTTTGGGTCCATGTTGGCGTGGATTTTGAAGACGAAACCGGAGAACCCTTCTTCCTGAGGTTTCACCTCGCGCTCCACCGCCTCGATCGGCAGGGGAGCGGGGGCTATCTCGCAGAAGCAGTCGAGAAGTTCCTTCACTCCGAAGGTGTTGAGTGCGGAGCCGAAGAATACGGGCGCCACTTCTCCGCGCAGGTATGCCTCTTTGTCGAAGTCGGGATAG
This sequence comes from uncultured Porphyromonadaceae bacterium, assembly GCA_900555915.1. Classification (GTDB taxonomy): domain Bacteria; phylum Bacteroidota; class Bacteroidia; order Bacteroidales; family Muribaculaceae; genus Lepagella. The sequence continues at coordinate 1,662 of USNC01000024.1, forward strand.
ACACCCTCAATCAGTTCGAGGTCGTCGCGCAGTTTAGAAGCGTCGGCTTCTCCTACGAGCCGGTCCACCTCCGGCGAGTCCACATTCTCTATCTCCACACGCTCGCTGATGGTCTGCTTCGACGGGGTGAAGAGGTCGAGGCCGCGCTCGTAGATGTTGTAGACACCTTTGAATTTCTCGCCCATGTTGATAGGCCAGGAGAGTGGACGCACGGAGATCTTCAGTTCCTGTTCGAGTTCGTCGAGGATGTCGAAGGGGTCGCGCCCCTCGCGGTCGAGTTTGTTGACGAAGATTATCACCGGGGTCTTGCGCATACGGCATACTTCCATGAGGCGGCGAGTCTGTGTCTCCACGCCTTTGGCCACGTCTACCACGATGATGACCGAGTCCACGGCCGTGAGCGTGCGGAATGTGTCTTCCGCGAAGTCCTGGTGGCCGGGGGTGTCGAGGATGTTGATCTTGTAGTCCTTATAGTTGAAACCCATCACCGACGTTGCCACCGAGATGCCGCGTTGCTTCTCGATCTCCATCCAGTCGGATGTGGCGGTCTTCTTTATCTTGTTGCTCTTGACGGCACCGGCCACGTGGATGGCGCCACCGAAAAGCAGAAGTTTCTCGGTGAGGGTGGTCTTACCGGCGTCGGGGTGAGAGATGATGGCGAAAGTGCGTCGCCGGGCTATTTCTTTGTTCAGTTCTTCTGACATGGTGCTTATTCGAGATCGAGTTCGTTGTTATAGTCTTTCTTGTAGTAGGCGGCGAGTGTGCCGAGGAAATGCGACACTTCCGAGGCTGCGTCAAGTGTTTCCTTTGAGATCTCCTTGCCCTGCATGCGCAGCAGCAGTATGCCGTAGAGGAAGTCAAACAGAGTCTCAATCTCCCCCTTTTTGTTTTCTCCGGCTTTGGAGCGGAGGTCGACTATCAGAGGGAGTATCTTGTAGTATTCGGCTGCGTATGCGGCATATTTACGGTCTTTCACCAGCCGGGCGCTGAGGTCGTCGAGCGCGATTATGACGTTTTTGTTGAGCTGGAGGTGTCCTTTCTCCGTCACCCCTTCGCGGCGCATCATGTCGATCAGCGACTCGTACCATTCGGTCATCTCGTGTCGCTGCTGCTCGGAAAGGCCTTCGTGACGTTCCACTATGTTCTCGCGTATACGGTCGAGATCAAGGCCGAAGGCTCGTATCAGATCCTCGATCTGCCACATGTAGAGCAGATACTCGGCTATGTTTTCTTTCTTTTTCTGCGATGCTGTAATCATGTCGTTTCCCAATTTTACGCAAAATTACAAAAATTGTATTGATTTTGCAAAAATAATTGGTTGCCGGAAGCTTCATCCCGCCGGAATCATGAATGGGGCTTAATCTTTCAGGCGCATGAAGATGGGCATTACGAAGATGTAGGCCAGGATCGAGAATAGAAGTCCGCCCATACCTCCGGCGGCGAGGCTGAACCAGAAGTCGCCGTCGCCTTTCTGGTCGAAGAGAAAGGGCACGAGTCCGAGGGCAGTGGAGAGAACGGTGAGGAATACGGGGACCGCCTTTATCCGGAATGCCTCCACATAGACGGCCACTTTGTCGGTGTGATGGCCGGCGTGATGCCCGGCGGCCCTGCGCTTGCCGAGCAGCGACAGGTATTCATACATTTGGTATATGCCGGCGTTGACCACAATGCCTGACAGGAGCACCATCGACGCGAAACCGCCGTTGCCGAATGCAATTCCGGAGATGCGGAAGGAGAGGAACGTGCCGATGAGCGACACGGGAATCAGGCTGACGATCACCAGCGGCAGGGTGAGCGACTCGAAAAGTATGGCGCAGATGAAGTAGATGATCACGGCCACAAGCAGGAGAAGCCAATATTGCATGCCGGAGTCCTCGTGCCACCCGTAAGTGGAGTTCAAACACCGGTAGCCTACGGGAAACCGGGCATTGTATTCGTCGGTCACCTCCTGAATCAGCCGGTTGGAATAGTTCCAGGAACCCAGCACGTTGAATGCCACCCTCAGCACGTATTCCTGATTCTTCCTGGGGATGCTGTTCTTTGCCTGCCTGCGCGCTATCTCCATATAGTTTGAGAGTCGGGCCGGACTCCCGTCCACGTCGATGTAGGAGTTGCCGAGTTGCCACAGGTCGAAACTGTCGACGCGCCGCGAATGCAGCTGTATTTCCGAATCGATCAGTCGGTCGCGGTATCGTCCGAGTTCCCGCACTGCGAGGAGTTCGCTGAGCGAGGCATGCGCGGCCGGAATGGAGAAGCGGTCGAGGGCTATTCGCTCCTTGTCGTAGACCATGTAGAGTTCGTCTTCCTGGTTCTCGTGTCCCGGAGTCTCTATCACGATGTCCTGCACGCGCGGATTGCTCCCGAGGTCAGCGCTCATCTCCTCCGCGAAGCGATACAGCCGCTCATAGTTGTAGCCCGCTATCTCGATGCGGTGCGAACGGTAGGCGAGGTTGAGCGAGTTGCTGAAACCGCGCTCGCTCACCCCGTATGTGCTCCAGTCGGCGCCACCAAGCGAGATCAGAAGACCTATCGCCTTGTTTTCCAGCATGTATGGAAATCCGCCGTAGCGGTGCTTCTCCTTGAATTCTACCTCGATCTCTCCTCCCCACCAACCGACGTTGGTCTCGAATTTCTCTATTTCCGAAAACTGCGACAGAAACCGCTCTATATGGAGCATCTTGTCGTTGAGTTCGTGCATGCTTCCCCCTACGGGCATCTTGCCCCGGATGTGGAGTCGCGGTTCCCGCTCCTGCGGACGGCTGTCTGTGCCCGCTGTGATATGCTCGGCGAAAAGACGCATCGTGCCGCCGAGGTAAGTCGACAGCGGATCTTTCAGTTTTCTGACGAAGAAGTCGCTTCCGAGGGTGGAGTTGTAGGCCTTCTCATACCAGGTAGGTTCCCTGCGTTCTTCTGCGGGAATACGGAGGTTGTCCTCATCGCCGAGTTTGTCGGGGAGCGCGTGAAACGGTATTCCGAAAAGGAGAATCAATATCACCACGTAAATCCACCTGTGCTTCTGTGTGAAGGCGATATATGCGCCGTAGGCTTTGGAAATGCGTGAAGATCCGGAGATGGCGGATTTCTCCGACGCGGCGTATTCCCGCTTTCGGTCAAGTCGGTCGGACAGTGCAGGCACAAAGAGCAGAGCCACTATCAGCGACACTGCGAGATTGATGATGATGATCCATGAGAAATCGTAGAGGTCTTTCTGTATGTGTTCGGGCAGAAAGAAGATGATCACGAGCGAGCCGATGGTGGTGAGCAGCGAGGCGAGAATGGCGAAGAAGGCCCTGCGGTCGCGGTGGAGTATGTAGTGGTCTACCATCACAATGGATGAGTCTATGATCAGGCCCAGCGACACGGTGATGCCGGCAAGCGCGAAAGAGTGCAGGCGTATGTCGGCGATCCAATACACAAGCACCGCTATGAGTATGTTGGCGGCGAGTGTGGTGGCTATGAGGAAGAGGTATTTCCATTTCCGCCTTATCACCCATATGAATGCAAGGAGAATCAGCAGCGACATCAGACTTCGGCGCACGAGGGTGTTGAGTTCGGATTCCTTTTTCTCCGCGCCGTTGTAGGTGAGGGAGAGAAAGACCCCTTTCTTAAGGTTTTTCTGGAGTTGGGCGATTCGCTCGCGCAACTGATGTGAGAGTCTGATGGCCGGAGCGTCGGAGTCGACATAAATGTTGAGATAAATCGTGCTCAGGCCGTTCAGTCGGTAGTAGCTTCCCGGCAGACGGTCTTTGTATTGATAAGTGGCGAGGTCGCCCATGTAGATCATCGAGCCTTCCACATTCTTTATGGCCATGCGCTCCAGAGGCTTGTCAAACTGGTCGACCGAAAGATATAGAGCCTTGCGCTCGGGCGAGTCGGCGGCATCCACGGTCACTTCACCGATTATTTCGGCGCGGCCCATGAATCCCCTGACGGCCTCCTCTATGTCGGCCACGGTGATGCCGTAGGTGCGCAGCGACATCGGGTCGTAGCTCACCTCCACATATTTTCCGGTGCCGCCCGTTATGTCCACGCGTCTCACGCCGTCCATCGTCTTGAGCACCGGCTCCAGCTGGTTGCCCACATATTCCTTCAGCCTGTCGTTGCTCATCGAGGAATTCAGCTGATATGTCAGCAGGAGCGATTCCTTTTCGTCCTTTCCCGCATCCGGCGTCACTTCGCCGCCGCTGACCGACGGATATGACACACCTTCGGGAAATTTCTTGTAGATCTGCTTTATCGCCGACGATATCTCGAACTTGGTGGCCGACACGTTGGCCTGCGGTTTCAGTTCGATCTCCACCCGGCCCCCGCCGAAATTAGAGACCGACTGCACGCTCTGCACCCCTTTGACGGCCGAGACCACACCCTCGATGCGCGATGTGACGTTCTGCTCCACCACCTTCGGCGACGTCCCTTCCCAAGAGAACGAGACAGTGAGCGTCTTCCCCTGTCGCGGGCGCGGATCCGGCTCCACGTCGAGCAGCGGAATGACTGCAATCCCGGCCACCATGCATATGACCATGACCATCAGCAGTGAGAACGGGGATATGCGGTCGAGCCGCGACAGGAAATCCTTATTGTCTCTTTTCATAGATCTTGTAGTAGATAAGAGGTACGATGAAGAGGCTCACCGCCGTGCCGGCAGTCATGCCCACCACCAGGGTCAGCGACAGCGGATACTGCAGGGCGGACCCCATGTCGCCCTTCGACAGAAACGGCAGCAGGGCGAGCACAGTGGTGAGCGAGGTCATGAGGATCGGGCGCAGACGCTTGTGTCCGGCTTCGTTGACAGCATCGGCGAGCGGCATGCCGCCCCGGCGCAGGCGGTTGATTGTGTCTATCTTCAAGATGGAGTCGTTGATGATTATGCCGGCCATCACCACAAGGCCTGTCATCGACATGAGGTTGAGGGTCTCGCCCGTGAGCCATAACACCAGGAAGACCGCGCAGACATCAATGACCATCTCGAAGAGGATGATCATTGGCTGCACCAGACTCTCGAACTGTGCCGCCAGTATGAAATAGAGCAGTGAGAGCGCCACTGCAAGCACTATGGCAAGCTCACCCACGAGTCTGCGGCTTTTGAAATACTCTCCTTCAAACGAAGCCGTATATTCGGGATGACGGTCGGTGAAACCGTCGGTATATTCCATGACTTTCCTTACCTCGCCGCTCCCGGCATTCACTTCCATGGGGTAGTATTCGCCGGTTCCGGCGGCCGACAGCCGTTTGTAGTCTTCGCGGCGCGAGGGCCTCAGCAGCAGCGACAGCGGGATTTCGGTACCTTCCGAATTGCGTACGCTCGACGCGAGGATACGGTCGTTTTCACTGTCGCGCGTGCCCACTATGACCGGGATGCTGTTGGCGCCGTCGCTTATCTCATACACCTTGTTGCGGTGTACCGTCTCGCGCAGATGGGAATAGAGCCGTGGAAAGTCCACTTTATAGAGCGCCATCTTCTCCGGGTCGGCGAGATACTGCATGTTTTCCTCAGTGGCCACGGGGTGTATGTAGATTTCGGGAAACGCCGCGCGCAGCGAGTCGGCAAACTCACGGCTCGCCGCCACGTCCGGGCGTGCGCCGTCGGCCGTCTGAAGCAGTATCTCCAGATCGCTGCCTCCGGTCTGGAGCATCTGTTCGTAAAGATTGCCCGACGACTCGAAGCTTATGCCGGCGTTCGGCCATGCCTGAGCCACTGCTTTTTCCAGATGATTCTTCACGCTTGTCATGCTCTCCGCGTCGCGGCATTTGATATATATGGCCGATTCGGATGTGGTCATGTCTTTGGTGTGGGGGAGCAGAAACTGCTGCACTCCGGTCATCACTGTGGAATGCTCCACGGCGATGTCGGTCTCGGCAAGAGAGGCGAGCAGACTTCGGGTGCGGCGGTCGTTTTCCTCCGCCGATATTCCGGCGTTCCAGTCGATGCTGACGAGTGTGTCGTCGGGAGCGATGTAAGGCATCCTCTCCTTGTCGAGCAGATAAAACATCAGCGCCGACACCGGAACGCAAAGCAAAGAAAGCAGGAGGTATAGCCTCGAATGCCTGAATACATTGGCGTGGATTCGGTCATAGAGCGCCATCAGCCGTGAATGGTACGTCGGATTGGCGCTATTGGTCCAATTAGTCTTATTGGTCTTATAAATAAGAAAATAATAGACGGGAATCACGAGCACCGATACCGTGAGCGAGGAGAAGAGCGCCAGGGCCACGGCCATGGCCTGGTCGAAGAAGAGCGCGCCGGCGGTGCCGCTGAGGAATATCAGCGGGATGAAGACGGAGCAGGTGGTGAGCACGCTGCTGAGCATCGGTGTGAAAACTTCGCCAGTGCCTATAGAGATCGCATCAGCGAGCGATGCGGCTGAGGCCTGGCGCTGCCGTATATTGTCGATGACGATGATGGAATTGTCTACCATCATGCCCACTCCAAGTATCAGGCCCGAGAGTGAGATCACGTTGATCGAGATGTGCAGGAGATGGAAGAAGAGAAGGGTGACGAGCAGCGACACCGGGATGGTGAGTATGATGAGCACCGTCGGCCTCCAGTCGCGCATGAATACAAACAGGATCAGGCATGCGAGCACCGCGCCGAGAAGCAGGTTGCTCTCGAGATTGCTGATCGAATAGGTGAGCAGCTGTGTCTGGTCGCGGGTGAGCCGGAAGTCGATGTCGGGGTAGTTTTTTGCGAGGTCTTCCGCCAGAGTCTTCATCTCGCGGCGCAGGTCTTCCATCTGCGCGTCGTTTTGCTTCACCACGGCCATAGTGACCGCGTTGCGCCCGTCGGCGCGGACCATGCCGGCTCGTTCGGCCGTTTTCTCCGTTATGGTGCAGATATTGCCGAGAGTCACTATCCGTCCCTCATGGTTGATGTGGATGCCTGCTATGTCTTCCTTTGTGAGTATCTGGGAGTCGAAGTGAATGTTGTAGCGGTAGATGCCGTCTGCAATGCTCAGCGCGCCGAGCGTGATATTATTGTCGGCGATAGCCTTTTCTATGTCGGCCGCAGTGAGTCCGAGCGCGTTCATCCTCGAGGGGTCGGGCATGCATTCTATCACTGTGCCCGTGGTGCCGCTGATGTCTACCATCGCCGTCTGAGGCAATTGTTCGATGCGTTTGCCTACCACGTCGCGGGCAAACCGTCCGAGTTCGGCGAAGCGCAGGCCGGCGTCGGCGCCGGGCTTCTCATCCTTGAGCGAAATGTCGAGGTAGAACGCCGGAATGTCCATCGCGCTCGCCTTCATCACCTTCGGGCGGTCGGCATCCTTCGGGAGGAAACGCATGGCGCGGTCCACCTTCTCGTTGACTTCAATGAATATAATGTCCATGTCGCTGCCCGGCTCAAACGTAAGGCGGATGGTGCCGGCGTCCATTCGGCTTTCCGAACGCATCTCCTTTAGGCCTGCCACCTGCAGCAGCTGCTGGCGCAGCGGGCGAGTGTAGCTTGCTTCGGCCTCGCTGACCGAGGCGCCCGGACATACAGCCTGCACTGTCACCTGTGGCACATCGATGTCGGGCATCAGCGACACCGGAATGTGCCGCATCGCAAGCAGCGACAACACTATGATGGCGATCAGCACCATGCTGACAGCAATAGGGCGGTGGATGAGTTTTTTTATCATTTGACGATGACGATGAAGATGATTATGCATTATGCATTGTGCATTGTGCATTTACCTAAGTTTGACCTCAGTTCCGTCGGCAAGGTTGAGATTGCCGGAGGTGATGACGATGTCGCCCTCGGCGATGGTGGTCTCCTTGCGCTTGCAGCCGGTGATGGCGAAGGAGTTGATGTTGGAGTGGGCCACGTCCACGTATGTCCATACGGCCTTTCCGTCGCGGTAGCGGAAGATCACATGATAGCCGTCGCGCTCCACCACCGCGTCTTTGGGCACCACATACATGTCGCCCACATTCTCCTCGACCGTGATCCTCACATTCATGCCGTCGATCAGCCGGGCGTCTTTCCCGTTCATACGCGCCGTCACTTTCACCAAGCCTTTCTCGTCAACCTGGGGATTTATGCCGGTCACTACGCCGCTGTATTCCCTGGTCTCGTCGGTAAAGGGCGACACTTTGACTTCACGCCCTTTCCCTACACTTCCCAGCTCGGCCTCCAGCACCTTGAACTCCACGTCGAATGCCGAGTCGTCGATCAGTGTGCACACCTTGTCGCTCTTCTCATGCGACTTTGCCTCAAGGTTGGCTATGCGCCCGGCGAATGGAGCCTTCAGGTCGCACTCCGCGAGATTGCGTCTCGCCTCTTCGAGTTGAAACTTCGCGCTGTAGTATCCCGAGGTCACTTCCGCTCGTTTCATGACGTCGGCCGGCACGTCCTTCATGTCGGCGTCGTAGCCGAGGCCGATGAGTTTGTCGGTCAGGTCCACCTTCGCCTGGTAGAGGTCATGCTCCGCCTTATCCACCTCCTGCCTTCTCCGCTCCTTGTCGAGAGTGGCTATCATCTGGCCTTTCGCCACGCGCTGCCCCTCTTTCACATTGAGTTGAAGTGTGATTCCGTCGGCCGGGAAGCGCAGGTCGCTTTTCTCGCGGGCCGCGAGGCGTCCGTTGCATACCACCTGCTTCTGAAACGGGGAGACCCGCAGGCTCATCGTGTCTACATATGTCTCGGTCATCTGCATGGCCTCCGGGGTCGCCGGCTTCCCGTCCTGTTCCTTTCCGCTCTTCGCGCATCCGGCGAGTATCGGCAGCAATGCCGCGGCGGCGTATATAATCTTTTTCATTGTAGTTCGGTTATTTAGAAGAGTTCACGAGCGACTCGAAGTCAGCCTCGATGTCGCGGTTGTTCATCCAGTCGTAGAGTGTGGATTTGCGCAGTGTGTAGTATGTGTTCCAGTAAGACTGGAGCAGGCGAACGTATTGCGCCCTCGCGTTTTCCGATTCCTGCCATGCCGTGTTGAGTTCGGTGACGGTGACCGATCCGGCCTCAAACCGGCGTTTCGTGATGTCGTATCGTTCGTTGGCTATGTCCTGGGCCCGGAGCGCGTTCTTGCACTGCACGGCCTGGGTGTTGAAACTCTGCACGTCGGTGGCCAGATCCTGCAGATACGTTTCGTGGGCCTGCTGTAGGCGCGCCTTGTTGGCCTCGAGGTCTGCCTCGGCCATCTTCACCCGTCCGCGTCCCATTCCCCAGTCGAATATCGGGAGGGAGAATGTAAGCCCGACTATCTCGTTGTCGCGCATCCCGCGGTAGGCTTCGCCCAGCGACTCGCCGCTCTTGTCAAAGCCGAGCTGGCCGTAGAGCTGCATCTGCAGTCCGCGGCTCGCCTTGGCCTGTGCCACTCCCTGTTCGGATTCAAGCAGGCTCACTTTCTGCTGCAGCGTGTGGGAGGAATTGGAGAGCGCGCGTTCGATCACTTCACTCTCGTTCATGACCACGTCGGTGATGGTATATGGCGGCAGGAGTGTGACGTCGGTTTCGGCGGGTATGCGCAGGTAGGAGAGCAGGCGGAATAGCGAGTTGCGGAGCGTCAGTTTGTTGTCGGCCGTCTCCACTTCGGCGTTCAGCACCGAAAGTTCAAGCTGCAGCAACTCGCTTTTGGTGATGGTGCCTATCTCGAAGCGCTTTTTCGATGTCTCGAGCAGCGAGCGGCGGTCGGCGAGGTTGTTTTCAGCCTGCCGCAGGTCTGACTGAGCCGACAGCACATTGAAGAAAAGGTTTACCACGTCGATGCCCACTCCCTCCATTGCTTCCAGATAACTGCGTTTGGCCATGTCGTATTTCAGCGGCTCTGTCTTCTTCATCCATTTCAGACGGTTGAATGCAAAAAGCGGCTGGCTGTAGCTCAGGCGTATCGGGCGGCTGTTGTAAAGCCGGTTGTCATAACTGAACTGGTCGAGGCGGTGGAGGTAAGACTGCACGGAGAGGGTGCCTCCGAGCGGCGCGATGTTCTGGTTGATGGAGAGATTCAGTGAGTTGGAAAGAGTGTTGTTCTCCACGTAATAGAGGCTGTCTCTTATACACATCTCCGAGCCCACGAGACACTGAGCGATCTC
>USNC01000025.1 GCA_900555915.1 uncultured Porphyromonadaceae bacterium
AGCTCAAGAACGATCCCTGGGAGAACATCGAGACAAAATATGCAATCGGCAGCCGCCACACTGCGAAAGTACGCAACTTCACCAACTTCGGTGTGTTTGTAGAAATCGAAGAGGGCGTAGACGGCCTCATCCACATCTCCGACCTCAGCTGGACCAAGAAGGTGAAACACCCCAGCGAGTTCACTTCCGTAGGAAGCGAGATCGAGGTTCAGGTGCTCGAGATCGACAAGGACAACCGTCGTCTCAGCCTCGGCCACAAGCAGCTCGAAAACAACCCCTGGGAAGAATTCGAAGGCCGCTTCACTGTAGGCTCCATCCACGAAGGCACAGTGTCTGAAGTAATGGACAAGGGCGCAGTCATCACTCTCGAAGGTGGCGTGGAAGGCTTCGCAACTCCGAAGCACCTCGTGAAGGAAGACGGAAGCCAGGCTCAGCTCGGCGAGAAGATGAACTTCAAGGTGATCGAGTTCAACAAGGACAGCAAGCGCATCATCCTCAGCCACAGCCGCATCGCTGAAGACGCCAACCGCGCCGCACAGCGTGCCGAACGCAACGCCAACCGCGCGGAGCGTGCAGAGCGCAACTCACGCCGCCAGGAAGAGGAACGCGTGGAAGTTCCGCAGATCGAGAAGACCACTCTCGGCGACCTCGGCGCACTCCAGGCTCTCAAAGAGCAACTCGCCAAGTCTGAAAACAAATAATACACGTCGTAAAAAATCGACCACATACAACCTGCTGAGGGGAGGAATCCGCATAGATTCCTCCCCTCATTTTATGCTCCGTATCATAAAATTTAAGCGTAGCCGGGGTCGCCGGCTTGGAGTGTTTTTCCGTATAATCGCGAAATGCCGCAAAGAATCGCCTCTCCAAGAAATATCACTAACTCTCTGACGCATTCTCAACAAAAGTCCCCCATCGGGATATTTTCCTGCCTTCACCTTTAACATATCAGATTTTTTATGTAAATTTGCATTGTAGACCATATCTACCTGCCAACTGATAAAACCAACCGATAAATATGATGAACAGACCACATGTGCTTAAATTCACATTGCTTTCTGTCTTGCCGTGCATCGCATGCATGGGTGTCGGCTCTATACATGCCGGCCGGCCGGAAGCATGGGAAGATCCGGGCATAATTTCCGAAAACAAACTGGACTATCACGCCACTCTCAATCAAACATACGGATGCCTCACCATGAGACTCGACGGCATGTGGCGATTCAAATGGTCGAAAGATCCTGAAAGCCGCCCTGAAGACTTTTTCAAAAACGACTATCCTACCGCAGACTGGGACACGGTCGAGGTGCCGTGCGCATGGCAGCTGCAGGGCTTCGGCACTCCCATCTACACCAACTTCACACCCCCCTTTGCGAAGAATCCGCCGATGGTGACCGACACCCCTCAGGATCAGGGCTGGTTTTCTTACGGACACCGCAATCCAGTGGGAAGCTACGTAAAGGAATTCAGCCTCTCCGATCCCGGCGAAAGCAGATTCATCCTGGAGTTCGGAGGCGTCAAATCAGCCTTCTACGTATGGCTTAACGGCAAATATGTGGGATACAGCGAAAATTCGATGTCGCCTTCTGAGTTTGACGTGAGCGCCTTCGTCAGAGAGGGAACCAACAGACTGGCTGTGGAGGTCTACAGATGGAGCGACGGGAGTTATCTTGAGGAGCAGGACATGTGGCGCATGAGCGGCATATTCCGCCCCGTACTCCTCCACCGGCGTCAGGCCGCGCACATAAGCGACTACCGTATAAATCCTCAGCTTGACGACAGTCTGCGGAAAGGCACTCTCACCGTCGACGCGAAAATAGAAGGCGTCGATGCCGCGGCTGAGAGCACACGGATATATGCGGAAGCCACCTTCCAGGGCAAGACCATGCGTCTGCCGGCCACATTCAATATCGACAGCCCGCTGCTGTGGTCGGCCGAGACGCCGAATCTCTATGACGTGACCATACAGCTGAAAGACGATGGCCGCACCGTAGAGGAATTCTCCAGCCGCACAGGTTTCAGGAAAATAGAGACAAGAGGCGACATATTCTACTTCAACAACAAGCCCATAAAACTGAAGGGTGTGAACCGCCACGAGCATCACCCTCGCTATGGCAGGACCCTCGACGAGGCTACTATGCGCCGCGACATCGAACTGATGAAGCAAGCCAATATCAACATGGTGCGTACCAGCCATTATCCCAACGACCCGAAGTTTTATGATCTTTGCGATGAATACGGGCTTTATGTGATGGACGAGGCAAACCAGGAGAGCCACGGTTTAGGCATAGGCAACCGCGTCATCGGCGACAATCCGGCATGGCGCTCCGCCCACACCGACAGGGCCCGTTCGCTCGTGGCCCGCGACAAGAACCATCCTTGCGTCATCATCTGGTCGCTGGGAAATGAGGGAGGAAGCGGAAGCAACTTGCGCGCCATGCGTGAGGAGGTGCTTTCGATCGACACCACGCGCCTTATATATTGCGACTCTGACAGGGAAATGTCGGATATATACGACGACGGATACCTATCGCCGGAGTCGTTGAGGGAACTTGGAAAGAAAATCACCGACCGCCCCGTCTTCATGCGCGAATATGCCCACGCCATGGGCAATTCGCTCGGCAATTTCAAAGAGTTCTGGGATGTCATCTACGATGATCCTTCACTCACCGGAGGTGCCATATGGGATTTTGTAGACCAGGGTATCGCCAAGAAAAAAGACACAGCCGGAACACCCGGAGGAGTGTCTCTTTCATGGCGACTTGAGAAAGACGACGATGAGTTCTGGGCTTACGGGGGAGACTTCGGCGACTATCCCAACGACGGTGCTTTTTGCATAAATGGACTCGTAGGTCCCGACCGAACTCCGCATCCGCACTACCATGAGGTGCGCAAAGTGTATCAGAACATCGAGTTCAGACTGAATCCTGACCTGACCGTGACCGCGGTGAACCACTACGATTTCACCCCGCTGACCGCCTTCGACATAACCACCGAAAAGAGTGCCGACGGCAGATGGCTCACAGCATATGCCAGACTGAAAGAAGACTGTCTGTGGGCTGAAAAAGGATTCGCGGTGGCGTGGGAGCAGTTCTCCCTTCCCGCCTCTTCTGAAGAGGAGCCCGGGGAGCGGATTGTGAATGATGCGGACATAGTCATCAATAGATCGACTGCCAGTATAGACCATTGGATAGCCGGTGGCCGCGACCTGCTTGAGCGCCCGCTGAGACTGCATCTGTGGAAACCGGCCAACGACAACCAGCGCAGAAACGGATACGACCGGAGAGCCTCGGACTGGAGAGATGCTGTGGACCGCGCATCTGTCAGCTACTTGGGAAAGAACGGCAATACCGAACTCTTCAGGCTTTCCCTTCTCGAAGGCAAGGCTGTCTGCGACCTCGAGTATGAGATAACCGACAGGAACACACTGAGAGTGAAAGCCCATTACAAGCCTATGGCAAAAGACATCCCGCTTCTGCCGAAGTTCGGGTTCAGCTGCGGCCTTGCCGGCGCCGACACCGTCAGCTGGTATGGCAAAGGCCCGTTTGAATGCTATCCTGACCGCCAGACCGCCGCCCTCACGGGAGACTATTCGCTTCCGATCGAAGAGTTCATGACAGATTACGTGGTGCCGCAAGACTACAGTTGCCGCACCGGTGTGAGCCGGTTGAATACCGGCGGACTGCTGTTCTCCGCCATTTCCGGACCGTTCAGCATCCGGGCCTGGAACCACGGGGAAGAAGAACTTGAGACTAAGAGACACCCCTTCGAAATCACCCGCAACCAATGGGTGACTGTCAACATCGACAGCGACATACACGGAGTCGGCGGCAACGACTCATGGGGAGCCCGGACCCTTGACAAATACACTATCGACGTAAACCGAGAGCACATCCTCGAATTCGAGATATCCACCGCCCAACCCGATGGAATTCACTCTGAGACAAACCTCAGATAACTTATAAACTTCAAGTTGAGCCTGCGATACTTGAATAAAACACATAACACAATGAAACTAACAACGACAATCATCAGCCTCCTTCTCCCGCTTCTGCTGTGGGGCGGAGAGACTTTCAGAAATCCGGTGATCAACGCCGACGTGCCTGACATCAGCGTCTGCAAGGTAGCCGACAACTATTACATGATCAGCACCACCATGCACCTCATGCCGGGCGGTCCGATCATGAAATCAAAAGATATGGTCAACTGGGAGACTATCGGATACGTCTTCGACCGCATTGACGACGGCGACCGCTATGACCTCATCGACAGCCAGACTGTCTACGGACAAGGACAGTGGGCATCAAGCATACGATACCACATGGGCAAGTTCTGGGTATGGTTCACAGCCAACGGCGCCCCAGGAAAAGGATTCGTTTTCTCGGCCACAGACCCGGCCGGGCCGTGGAAACTTGAGGCGCGTCCGCCCCATATGCACGACGCGTCGCTCTTCTTCGACGAAGATGGCAGGCGCTATCTCTTCACCGGCAGCGGCAGCTGCACCGTGGTGGAGCTCGACGAGAATTTCGAGCCGAAGAAAGGCGGCCTCAACAAAAAGGTGGTCGACGGAGCTTCCGACCCCGATGAGAAAGGCGCCCTTCTCGAAGGCAGCAGTGTCTTCAAGCACAATGGCAAATACTACATCTGCATGATTTCGATGAAATGGGGTGCCGAAGGACGCGTCCGCCGCGAGGTATGCTACCGTTCAGATAAAATCGACGGCCCCTATGAGAAGAAAATCATCCTCGAGACTCCGTTTGAGTCCTACGGCGGTGTCGGACAGGGTTGTCTCGTTGGCGACGACCAGAGCGACCTCAACTGGTGGGCTCTCATCTTCCAGGACCGTGGCGGCATCGGCCGTGTGCCCTGCACTCTGCCGGTGACCTGGGTCGACGGCTGGCCCATGGTAGGCGAATACACCGGTGAGATCAACGAGGCCATCGCCGAATGCCCCGCCGACAATCCGACACAGAACCCCCTTCTCGACCGACGAAACTACCGCACCCCCTCCGACCTCAGCAAAAAGCATCCCGACGTAAAGGGCATTATCGGCAGCGACGAGTTCGACCTGCAGCCCATCGACGCCAATGGCAACTACCATGCACGCAACGGCATGAAACTCTATTGGCAATGGAACCACAATCCGATCGACGAGGCGTGGAGCCTTACGGAACGCCCCGGCTACATGCGCCTCAAGACGGCCCGCGTGGTAGACAATCTTCAGGTGGCGCCAAACACTCTGACACAGCGCATGTCCGCCCCCGAGTGCTCGGGTGAAGTGAAGATCGACGTGGCCGGAATGAAAGACGGCGACATCTGCGGACTTGCGGCATACAACGGCGACAGCGGCGTACTCCGCATTCTGAAGAAAAAAGGGAAATACTATCTTCAGCTCACCGAGGAGAAATCCAAATTCAAGCAACCCCGTGACATTGATAGTGTAGACGTAGATGTCATAGAGGAAGCACCTCTGAAATTCAACAAGAAAAACGGACACAACATCTACCTCCGCATCACCGGTGATTTCAACCCAGGCCGCGACATGGCGTCGTTTGCATGGAGCCTCGACGGCAGCAAATGGCACAACATCGGACATGAACTGCCGATGAGATTCGACTACATGCGCCACTTCATGGGCACCAAATTCGCCCTCTTCAACTATGCCACCAAGCAGACCGGCGGCCACGTGGATTTCGACTGGTTCCACTTCAAGCAACTTTAAAAGAACAGGAAGGAACCCCACACACAAACTAAACTCCTAAACTTCTCATGAAAAAACAACTATTTTTAATGTCGCTGACGCTGTCGGCCCTGACAATGGCCGGCGCGCCCGTAAAGGCGCCGGCGGGTGGAAAACCCATCAGCGACCATCTCATCGGCATCTTCTTCGAAGACATCAGCAGTTCGGCCGACGGCGGCCTCAGCGCGGAACTCATACAGAACGGATCGTTCGAGTTCAGCCCCATGGAACGCGACGGCTGGGGACCGGGCACGGCCTGGAAAATGACGCGTCCCGGCCACTCGCTGGGCAATATGGTCATCAGGCAGCAGAATCCCATCCATCCCAACAATCCCACATACATGAGGCTCGAAGCCGAGCGCACGCGTGAGTTCAAGGATTTCAGCGGCTGGCGCGGCTTCGGTCTGCAGAACGACGGTTTCGACGGCATCACCCTCAAGGGTGACGAAGGATATGACTTCTCCGTCTTCATGCGCAACGAAGGCAACCGCCCGATGCAGGTGCGCGTGGCACTCGTGGAGCCGAAGGGCTGGGGCAAGGATCCCGAACTTCTCGCCGACACGGTCATCTCCGCCTCCTCTTCCGATTGGAAGAAATATGAATGCCGGCTCACTCCCTCTAAGAGCTGCGGCAACGCCTCGCTCATGATTCTTCTTCTCGACAAGGGAGCGCTGGATATTGACATGGTCTCGCTCAAACCGGCCGACACCTTCAACGGCCACGGCCTGCGCAAGGACCTGGTGGAATCTCTCGCCGCGCTCAATCCTAAGTTCATGCGTTTCCCCGGCGGATGTATCGTGCACGGCGGTGGCGACGGATTCTGGAACACCTACCGCTGGAAAGAGACCGTAGGTCCGAAAGAGACCCGCCGGCAGCAGAAAAACTGCTGGGGCTACCACCAGTCGTTCGACCTCGGCTATCATGAGTATTTCCAGCTTTGCGAGGATCTCGGCATGGAGCCGCTTCCCATTCTTCCCTCGGGTGTAAACTGCCAGGGTTCCAACGGAGGCTGGGGTCTCTGGCCCGACCAGGCTCAGGATGCCTGCTCCATGGAAGAGATGGAGATGTGGACTCAGGAAGCCCTCGACCTCATCGAATGGGCCAACGGCGACGTCAATACGAAATGGGGCAAGGTGCGTGCCGACGCCGGACATCCCGAACCCTTCAACCTGAAATACCTCGGCATCGGCAACGAGGAGAAGATCTCGCCGGAATTCAGCGAGCGCTTCAAGTATATGTACGACCGCATCACCGCCGCACACCCCGAGATACTGATCGTGGGCACAGCCGGACCCGGCTCGCATCCCGGCAACCCTGACTTCGAAAACGGCTGGGCGCTCGCGCGCGAGACCGGCCTGCCGATCCTCGACGAGCACTACTACGAACCGCGCGAATATTTCATGAAGTCGCGCCAGTACGACAGTTATCCGCGCGACGGCAAGACAAAGGTGTATCTCGGCGAATACGCCTCGAAAGACAAGAAACTCATCGACGCCCTCGCCGAAGGCCTCTACCTGCTTCACGTGGAGCGCAACGGCGACATAGTGGACATGACATCCTACGCTCCCCTCTTCGCGCGGAAGGGTGCTGTCAACTGGAACCCCGACCTCATCTATTTCGACAACGAGAAAGTGTTCCCGACATGCAGCTACTACATCCAGCAGATATTCGGCAACTCCGCCGGCGACTACTATTACGGCGACTGCGTGGAGATAGACTCGCCCGACAAGACGGAAGGCGACGGTTATCTGCAGGAGCAGTCGACAGTGCTCGACAGCAAGAACCGCCGTCTCTACGTCAAGGTCTGCAACGCTTCGGGCAATGAGAAGACCGCCAGCGTCGACATCTCACGTTTCAAACCGAAGAAGATGGCTAAAAAGACAGTGCTCAGCGGCAATCCGGAGGATGAAAACAATTTCGACGCTCAACCCATCGCTCCCAAGGTGGAAAGTTTGAAGGCACAGCGCAAGTTCGACCTCGCACTTCCACCCTACTCCTTCACGATGCTTGAGTACGAACTCTGACCGCCGGCACAACGGCATACCATCAACCATTGACTCCCGCCGACATATCCCGACCGATATGACGGCGGGAGTCTGCTTGATAAAAGGCACCGGAATTCACAAAAAACGCGGGTCTGCGGGAATCAAATCTGACAGAAGTTGCAAGTTTGAAATATAATCACTATTTTTGCAGTAAAAAATAAGAGCATTATGATAAGAAGACTCAAATACGCCGCCATCATCACGGCTCTGTCGGCTACGGCACTCACTTCGTGCGGCGACAAAAAGACTGAGAACATGGACACATCATCAGTACAAACACCTATCGAGAACATCATGTCGCGCGCAAGCGTACGACAGTTTACCGACCGCGCCATACCGCGCGACACCCTCGAGACCATCGTAAAGGCCGGTATGGCAGCGCCTACCGCCATGAACAAGCAGCCATGGGAATTCGTGGTTGTCACCGACCGCGCCGTGCTCGACAGCATCGAGGCCGTGCACCCCTATTCCAACCTCAAGACCGCCACAGCCGCCATCATAGTCTGCGGCAACATGGAGAAAGCCATCGAGGGCGACGGACAGAGCTACTGGATTCAGGACTGCTCCGCAGCCACGGAGAATGTGCTTCTTGCCGCCCATGCTCTCGGGCTCGGAGCCGTCTGGTGTGGCGTCTACCCAATGCAGGAAAGAGTGGCGCCCCTCAAGGAAGTGCTCGGACTCCCCTCTTACGTGATTCCTCTCAACGTAATCACCATGGGCTACCCTGCGGCAGCACCGCAGCCCAAAGACAAATGGAATCCGGAGAGTGTGCATTTCGACAAGTGGTGATCCCGGGTATCTGAACCATGAGAATAGTGATACAACGGGCCGGGCGCGCATCCGTAAAGGTCGCGCCCGACTTCTTTCAGGAGATTGGCCACGGCCTTATGATACTTGTCGGCATCGAGACCGGCGACACCGATGAAGACGTGGATTATCTCGTGCGCAAGACGGCGGCACTCCGTATCTTCGACGATGAAGCCGGAGTCATGAACCGCTCCGTGACCGACATCGGGGGTGAGATTCTGGCAATAAGCCAGTTCACACTTCTTGCCTCCACACGCAAAGGCAACCGACCGAGTTATATCCGCTCAGCCTCGGGCGACGAGGCTCTCGGACTCTACGAAAAATATTGCGAAGCCCTCTCCAAGCATACAGGAATCGCAGTGAAACGCGGAGTATTCGGAGCGCACATGATGGTGGAACTGGTCAACGACGGCCCCGTCACCATCATCATCGACTCCCGCAACCGGGATATCTGACATTCCCGACACTCAAGACCCATGACCGTCCGGAATACCCCGGGCGGAATTAATAAAACCTAACTGATATTTTTTTAATTTTATCTAACATGACATCAAAACTAACCAAGCTTGCTTTCGCATTGCTGTGTCTGCTCTTCTCCGGAGCCGCCAATGCGCAAAGCTTCAGTCATGAACCGGCTTTCGCACAGTGGAGCTTCTCTGACGAGACTGACTACGAGGCCGTAGTAGTGAATCCTGAAGCAGGCATCTCAGTGGCATCCGTCAACATCGGAGACGCCCAGCTCACCGGACATGGCACCGGCAACAACGACTGCCTCGATGCCGACGGCAACAAAGTCACCTTCATCAAGATCAAACCGAAAAACGGCGCTGAAGACGCTGTGGAATGGTATGTGAAACCCACCCAGGGCGTCACATTCACCCCGACCCGCATCAGCATGTACATCCAGCGCTTCGGCACCGACGCGCAGAATGGAGTGACCGTCTCCGCCTGCGCCGGGGAGGGAGAGCCGACCGTGCTCGGCAACTACACAGCCCCGCGCAACAATAAGAGCCAGGCAGACGACAAATACGGAACTTCGGACAACTACACCAACTTCGTCGACATCCTCCTTTCGGCCGACCAGCAGGCAGCCCTTGCCTCGGGCGAGGGGCTGCACGTCTACACCACAATCGGTGTCGGCAACGCCAAGGAAGGCGGATTCAGCGATGTGCGCATCGAGGGTTTCCTCGACGGCTCCCTCCCCACTGTGAAAGTGGAGAATGAGGCAGGCCGCGCTTTCTGGTCATTCAGCGATGAGCTCACCTATGCCGACCCGACAAGTACAGAACCTGAGGATTATTTCAGCATCGCATCCTTCAATCTCGGCAACGCCACTGTCACCGGCGCCGCTACAGGCAACGAATACGCCGTAGACAGCGAAGGCAACAAGTTCAAGTTTGTCAAGATCAGACCCGCCAACGGCCCGAGCGACATCGTCGAATGGTTTGTGAAGCCCTCGCAGGGTCTCGCGTTCACTCCGACCCGCATCGAGATGGACATCCAGCGCTTCGGCACTGACGCGCAGAGCGGCGTCATCGTATCGGCGGCAGCCGGTGATGCCGAAGCCCTGACTCTCGGCACATACACAGCGCCTCGCAACAACAAATCGAAAGACGAGGACAAATACGGATCATCGGAAGATTACTGCGGCCATGTGGTCATAGAGCTCACGCCCGAACAGCAGGCGGCCCTGACCTCTGATTCCGGCCTCCACCTCTACTCCACCATCGGCGTCGGCAACACCAAGGAAGGCGGCTTCGCGAATATCAGCATCACGGGTCTCTTCAACGGAGAACTGATGAAAGTCACCAAATACACCCTCTCGCTGGCTGCCAATCCGGCAGAAGCCGGCAGCGTGGCCGCACGCCCGTCGGCAGCCGAGTTCGAGGCTGGATCGAAAGTGGCGATATCCACATCGCGCAACTTCGGCTACCGCTTCCTGAACTGGACCGATGCCGCCGGCAATGTGGCAGCCACAACTCCCGAATTTGAATGCACCATGGACGCGGACTATGCGTTTACCGCCAACTATGAAGTGATCCCCACCTATTCGCTCGACGTGAATGTGGACGGAGGCGCCAACACCTATATGGTTCAGCTCTCTCCCGCTCCCCATGTGGCCGGCGACCTCAACATGTATGAGGAAGGCACTTCAGTGACCCTGACTGCTTCGAGCAATCCCATACTCAAGTTTACCAACTGGAGCGACGGCCAGTCTTCCGGCGAGATCACCCTCGTGATGGACGCCGACAAGGAAATCACCGCCCACTACTCGGCTGAAGACTTCGTGGTGGGATGGGACTTCTACCGCAAGGGCGCCAACGGCCGCCTCGCCGACTTCTACTCAGACGACAACGACGCCACATCGCTCAATCTCCGCAACGCCGACGGCGAGATCCAGGGTTGGCTCGACAAGAGCCAGGAGGCAGCCGCCGGTTATGAAGGACGTCCCGCAGCCGTCAACTGGCGCACATCGGGTCTGGGCGACTACTATTGGGAGACCAAGGTCAACGCCGCCGCCTTCACCGACATGAAGCTGATCACCGCGATGCTCTACAACTACAATGCCTACACAGTGCAGAACGTGGAGATATCCTTCGACGGCGAGACCTGGACCAAGGTGGGCGAGATCAAGATGGACGGAGCCAAGAACTGGACCGATGCCGAGATCGCATTCCCTGCGGAGGCCAACAACCGGCCCGAACTCTACATACGCTGGATAGCTGACAAGGCATCCGCTGTAGACGGCACCACCTCTTCGAACGACGGCACTTCCCTGGGCGCCTCATTCCTTCTCGGCAAGCAGCAGCTCGTAGACGACGGCACGGCTCCCGTGCTCGTATCCTACGTGCCTGAGGAAGGCTCTGACCTGTC
>USNC01000026.1 GCA_900555915.1 uncultured Porphyromonadaceae bacterium
GGTATGTTCCTTCACCTGCATGGCAAAAATCACTCCAAGCCAGCGACCCCGGGGACACTGAAATTTTATGAAATGGGGTCTTAGGTTAGTTTAACGGTGATTTATCTGCTAATTGCGGTTTTGGGCCCTCCGGGGCACCACTATGATTGGGTTTGGAATTCCCCGGGCTGCGACATCGGGCCTTTGGCCCTTGTCTTGCCCGGTGTTAGGCAAGGAAACGCTCCTCCGGGGCGCCGGGAGTATAGGATGTATTGACCCCGGGCAAGACGAGGACCATTGGCTCTCGTCTTGCCCGGGGTTAGGCGAGGATTTGCCCCATCGGGGCATTGGAGTGACATTATCTAACTTGGAGGAGGCTGCCTGAGGTATGGGCGGTGACGAGCGGTGAGTACTGCGACTGTATGGTGGCTATGCCGCATGAGAAGTCACCATCCTGGCTCACGGTGCATTCATATGATATGACGTGGTGTCCTTTGGGGAGGTACTCGATGTAGATAGAAGTGGCAGCGTCGCGCACTTCTTTGTAGTACCATACTCCGTCGGTCGACGTATAGCGCGACAGCTGTTCGGTAGGTTCAAGGCATGCGCTGCGTTCGTCGGTGACCGCCATATATTCCATCGCCCGGTCGTTGGTGATGGCAAGCGTCACCCTCACTTTCATACCCTTCTTCAGTGTAATCCCTTTTGCAGGCTTCAGCGAACCGTCGCCTTCATCTACAAGCGCTACCGTTTCCTTGCGGATAGAGAGGTTGGGAATCGCCGCATCCTTCACATCTTCAATAGGAGCCTCATACTGTGAGATGACACCACCCCATGCCGGAGCGGGGGCGCTTCGCGTTATCTTCAGAGTCTTCCCGGAAGCCCGGCCTGCATCGAGAGTCAGCGTGAACGCGCCGGTGAGTACGGCGGATTGCGGTGTCTGCACTCTTTGTCCCTTTAGCCGGAACTCGGGGATATCGGTGCGTGCGGCGTTAGTCCAGTCGGTTCCTGACGTGAGAATGGCGTCAACGGTCTCCACGGTGCTGCGCTGCTTACCCCAGTCCTGGACCTGCCGGCTCAGTACAAGCCACTGGCGGAGCCCGTCGACTATCTTATTGTCGGGCTGTATTTCCGAGAATGCCTGAAGCACGGAAGTGGTGGTCTGCAGTGTGGAGGCATTGCCGTATGGGGCGTCGAGATTGTCAAACCAGACACCTTTTTCCGGCGACACGCTCGCAAACTGGGTCAGCGACTCAAGAATGTCGAGAGCGGTTTTCCGATTGCCCGAACGCCACAGAAGCAATGCGGCGAGAGCCTTGTCGCGGATGTCGAGATTCTTCCATTCCTTGGCTATGTCTTTCTCCGCCTTGGCATAGACGGGGCTGAGATTGCGGGCGAGAACACCCGAAGGAAGAAGAGCCTTGTCGAAACTGCTTCTCACATAAAGCCAGTCGAGGAGCCAGCTGAGCGATTCGTCCTTTTTGTGATATTTGGTGTAATCCTTCCATGTCTCATCATCCACGTAGCGGATCGCGCTCTTGATCATGGGCTCGGCGGATGGAAAAGCGGTCAGCGCTCCCGAGCGTGTAAGAGATGCGAATTGCGAAAGCACCGAACGTGTGATATAGGTAGAGGGTTGCATGTCCGGACACCAGCTCCAGCCGCCTTCCGCGGTCTGGAGTGCCGACAGTTCCTTGATCTGCCCGGCGATGGTCTTTTCCGCATTCTCTTTCTCAATAAGGGTCGAGAGACGGCTCATGCGGAGAGTCTCCGACTCCGCGTCATTGACCCACGGAGTGTTGGAAAGTTTCGCGATTTTCAGGTCTCCGTCCTTCTCAAGATTGCTTTTCAAGGCCGAGAACTCCGAATCTTTATCTGAAAGGAGCGCCTCCAGACCTTTTTTCAGTGAAGCGTCAGAAGATATCAGGTTGTAGGCCATGGCGTTGCCATATAGAGCCGTAGCCTTAGCCGTCACGCTCTTTGAATCGGTCTGCATGATGTCGGGAAGGGCAGTGAGGCAATACCACGCGGGGTTGTCGCAATACTGGAGAGTGACCTGGTCCGAGTCCTTGAACCGTGGAAGTTTTATCTCAAACTCTTTCTGTCCCGGCGCAAGCCAGAAAGGAGTGGACTCCACTACCGGCGACGAAGCGGGAAGCACAGGCAGGAGAGCCTGCTCTCCGTCGCGGTGTCCGACAACTTCGGCATACGCTCTGAACCCTACCGCCGACACGTCGGAAGGCACGGTCCAGTCCATTGCGACGATGCGGTTGCCGCGGGCCTTCACATCCTCCGCGGCATACTCACGCGATGCGATAGTGCGGCCGTTGAGGAGGTTGACCAGTTCGATGCGGCCTTTAACGCCGCAGGTCTCGTCCGTGTTGTTGAAGAGGGTCGCTGTCAGCCAAATGGCATCGCCAGTGCGCACAAAACGCGGGGCATGCGTGGATACCATGACAGGTTTCGACGCAACAGTCTCAAGAGATTTGTAGGCGGTCTGCATAGACTCATCGTATCCGATCATCTGGAATTGCCAAGTGGTATTGAAATTCGGGACAGTGAAATTGATATCGACTACACCGTCGGCGTCGGAAGTCAGATACGGCATGAAGAACGCCAGAGGATGTTCAGATTCGCGGAGACTGTCAGGTGAAGTGGCTGAGTCACCGCCGTCTGACTGCGCGACCGCACTCAATCCAAGAACAGTGACACCCGCGGCCATCCCTTCGAGCGAATCAGATAAATCCAGATCTTCAGCCTCCTCAGCAACGGCTTCAATGCTGTTTTCGGCTACGGCCCCGTCCGAATCCGCCAATTTCATCTGTTGCATAGCCATACCGCGTGACGTAGCGGAGGCTTTGGCGTAGTACAACTCATTGACAACTCGGAATCCGAGTCCCCAGTTTTGGCAGTAGTCGTTGAAAGAGGGGAATGACAGTTCATTCCAGGAAAGGCGTTTGGCATTCTTCATGTTTAAAGAAAGCTGGCTGTTGCCAATCCACGGAATTCTCATGTATGAAGTCCGGTTGTGATTCTTATGGAAAGGACCGAAATTCCATCTGAACTTCTCGATATGATTGAGGGCGGCATCAGTCATGACAGCCATCACCGGGATTTGCCCGGGGCTTCCGGCGCGGTTGAAGAACCGGAATTTCCAATGTTCCTCGTCTCCGGCCGAGATTTTGTTGCGGAATGATTCAGTCTCAATTCCAAGTGTGTCGGCCGGGGTAGCCGGAAGGATATCGATGCCTTCAAATGTCATGTGAAGATTTGATATGTAGGCAATTTGTGCTGTGTAGGGCAACTTACCGGCAGGCGTCGGAAGAGATACGCTGAGATTATCTCTGTCTACGTGCGTCCATTTGAAATCGACAATTTTGCCGTCGCCTGAAACCAGGACAGGCAGCCACCTGTCGGCTACACCGCTGCCGATTGTCGCGGCGACCGCCGTCTCGCCCGGAGCCGGACGCAAGGATGCGCGGGGTATCCAGAGGCCGGTGCCCGCCGGAGCAACAGCATCGGATTTCCTCCAGAACACGAATGAAGAGTCGAGGTCAACCTCTTTGTTGTCGGCGAGCGAAAGATGGATGTCATATTCAGCGGAGTCATAATGCTTTTGCGGAAGTCTCAGTGTCGGTGACATGAAAGATCCGGAGGCAACGGTGTCTTTGGTCGCTGAATTTATGAGTGCATAGTTTATTTCCCGGCTCACATTGCGCCCGAGCATGTCTTTTACAGTGAAATTTAGCGTTGGCAGGCTGTCGGATATCTCGAAATTGCCAAGAGAAGATTCAGTAGAAATGGTATACTCCCTGCCTATAGCGAACCGCTGCACGGACCCTTCCTGAGTCTCACCGGCGGGTGAAGTGGCGGAAAGGTAAACGGAGAACACTCCGCGTTCAAACTGCGTGTCCTTAAGGTTGCCGGTAGGAAGTGTGATGGTGTATTTGCCGTCAGAGTCAGTGGCGACCGACGAGGAATAAGAAGCGTAGGACTGGCAGAACCAACGCATTGGAGGGGTGTAGCGGACTGTGAAGTTGACAGAGGCGTCAGCCACAGGCATTCCCGAATAGGTGATCACCTGACCGCGAAGTCTGACGGAATCTCCGGTTTCATATTCATTCTCAGAGTTATCGGAAGTGATGAAGAAAGTGGGTGCCACATAGTCTGCCACCTGGAATGATGTGTTGCCGAGCCATTTGTCATCATTGTCGTATGCTGTGACGCTCCAGCGGCCAAGCAGCCCTTCGTCAGGAATGCGGAAATCGGCGGCGGCACGTCCGAACTTGTCAGTCAGCACCTTTTGCTTGGCAACTTCCTTGCCGTTTGCATCGCACAGCGACAGGTTAAAAGACGTGCCGTCTGAAAGCGAGAGATTCCGGAGTTGTGATGTATAAGCGACGACGGCAGCTCCCACGCTGTCGCCGGGATGATATATGCTTCGGTCTGCTATGACCGCCGCTTTCAGTTGCTTGGCGGAGTCTGAGGGTGCGCTGGAGAAAACATGGATGTCGGATGTCGCTTTCGATCCGTTGAACTCCGCTCTGATCTCGGCTCTGCTCTCATCTGTCGTGACAGAGCCGTCTTTGTCGGTTGTCAGGGTCGCTGTCAATTCCTGGGGAGTGTTGTAGCGCTTGCGAGTGTACACCTTGACAGTTGCTCCTTCGATCGGGCGACCGTCCTTGCCGTCGACTACAAGCACACGTGATGAGCCGTCAAAGCAGTCGAACGATATGATTGCTATGTCGCTGACAGTGAATGGAGAAAACCAGCGGTTGTCGGCTATCGCAGGATAAATACCCTTTGCGTCAGGAGTGGCGCTTGCCACCACCGCGTAGGAGCCCGGATGGAGTTGACCGACTGACACATTCGTATATTTTATGAAAGGAGCGGTCTCCTCGGCCGAGACTTCCACCGCTTTCACAAGGCGGCAATTCGCAGCCATGGTTTTGATAGACGGCTGTTTCGTCGCATTTGCATATTTTGAGTAGTCGTAGACAAGAATCCAGGTGCGTGTGCAGTTCTTGAGTGTGACATCAAGTTTAATGTCGGCTGAAGAGAGATACTGGTTTCTGAACGATACATCCGCTGAAGGCTCCGTATGGTCTGCTAAAATATTTTTCAGGGCGTTGACGTATCTGCCTTTTGGAAACTCCCTGATAGAGATTCTGATCCACTCAAGATATTCAGATAGAGAGGGCAGATACGGGCTTTCGTCTGAGTATAAGTCGTAAGTGTTGATGTATTGATGCAGCGAGCGGAGTATAACCTGTTCGCCTTCAGTGTTTTTCATCTTATTTAAAGCTTCGAGAAGCATTTTTGAGCGAAGGCTGTATGCTGCCGATTCCGCTTGGAGCGCGAGGGCTTTTGCCTGGAGCAGCGACTGCTTCCGCATGGCACACTCTTCGATATACATATTGAGAGCCTTGTCTCTCAATTCCCGGCATTTCCGGGTTGGAGTGGCAGGCGCAGTCAGGTTGGAAAAGAACGGAATGACATCCTGGTCTTCTTCCGAAAAGTTGTCGAGCAGTCCGGCGGTTTTCCAGAGAATGAATTCCCCGACGGTCATACCGCATTCAGATGCAGAGCCGGAATTTTCGAGAAACGCGTTCCATCTTGACAGCGGTGTGCTGTCTAAACCATTTACAGAGTCAATGATATCGCTGCAAACAGACAGCACTCTGTCGGCAAACATGTCGCGGCTCCACTCCTTGGGATTGGCTGGAAACGAGTCGAGTGGCAGTTGTCGCGCATCGGCTTTTCCTCTGATGTTGGAGTAGAGACTGGAATAGATGTCAGCCTCGACGAGCAGGAGGGCCGGGCGCCAATCGGCCGGAGCATTCTTGGATATGCTGTCGATCTTGTGCAGGCCTTCGGTCAGATTCTCCTGACTGACGAGATTCTGTGCCGTGACATACTGGATTGAAGCAACGACAGCCTTGCTCCAGTCATTGGCCGACAGGGCGGCGTCGAGTGCCTTGTCGGCATTCTCGATCACTGTCTTCGGGTATGCGAAGTCCGGGTCTGCCGATGTCTTTTTTCTGGCAGCCGACATATCCGGCGTGCAGAAGAGGCATGCCCCAATAAAAAAGACAGCAGTTGCTGCTGAGGCAACCGCTTTTGATAATTGTTTAGATAGACTGTTCATTATGCTCGATCTTTTTGTTCAGGCACGGCTGAGCCGGCCTGAAGGTTATGGGATGATGCGACGAAAGACTGTGACGGCCTCAGCGGAGGCGGTGTCATATGTCTGCGATGGCGGAAGGCCCGCAGGGGCTGGGAGGAGCGGTTTTCCCTTTCTTGTCTTTTGAAACGCCTCCATGCCGGTTTTTGTTTTTATTGCGGTCGCCCTTGTGTTTCTTTCGCATCTCCTTCATTTTCTCGAAGAATTTTTCCTCTGCCTTGTGCATCTGGTAAATCTGTTTGGCAGAGAGGATTTTCTCGAATTTCTCGTCGTATTTTTTCGAGATTTTGTTGAAATCCTCGCGCGACTTTTTCTGAAGTTCGGCGAGTTTCCTGTAGTCGTCGTCGGTGGCGTCTTTTTTCTTTTTCAGTTCCCGTTCAAACTTGAAAGCCTCCTGTCCGGATTTACGAATCTCCGCATCATATTCATTATATAAAGGAGCGAACTCGGCCTTTTCCTTCTCGGAGAGATTTATTTCCTGCGCTATGTAGTCCACTTTGAATTTCTGTATGTCCTCTCTCATTTTCGCACGGTCTTTTTTGTCGGCCAGCGCAGCGGAGCAGGAGAGAATCAGAGTCAGCAGTAAAAGGGTTATTTTTTTCATGTCTGTCTATTATATGTCGGAATCGTTGAAGTCATTCTTGAAGTCGTCGATAGTGGAGTATGTCTCGCAGAGTTCATCCTCAAGCATGAAAGCTCCGGCGTTCTCGTCGGGCAGGTAAGCCCAGTCGTCATGGTCGGAGTTTGCCATGGCCACAGCCACAGATTCGGGAGGATTGTCGAGCGAGAGGTCGGATGTGGTCATCATGTGAAACATCTTCATCATGCACCATATTCCGGCAAACATCGCAGCCATATAGAGGTAGGGCTGTATGCGTCGCCACACCGAAGGCTTTTCCTCGGACGCGACGGGATAATCGGGAAGATTATTCATGATTTTGCTCCTGACGCTGTCGAAATAATCCGGAGGCACCGTGTATCCGGTCTTGCCGCCCACCTTTTCCAAAATGTCGTTTTCTTTCATATGGAGTATTATATTTTTCTGATATGTAGTAAGATATGATATAGGCCTTTCAGATATGGTCTATGATATACTTATCTGACAAATAGTGTGCCTCAAGGTTTAATCGGAATTGCGGATTTAGCAAATTAATTTTTTTTAGCATTTTGAATTTCGCAGGAAGTTGGCTGTTTGGATTATTTATACTAACTTTGCAATGCGATGGCAAATACTGCACTCCCCATAGACGAAGCGTTGCTCGTAGAGCGGTTGCGTGATCCGAAGACGGCTCACGCCGCTTTCGACACCCTTATGCGTCTCTACGGTGAGCCTGTGTATTGGCAGATACGTAAGCTTGTGGCGCGTCATGAAGATGCCGACGACATATTGCAGAATGTGTTTCTGAAAGCCTGGAACAACCTGAACAATTTCAGAGGCGACGCCAAACTCTCCACATGGCTCTTCAATATAGCGATCAATGAATCGATCAATTTTCTCAACAAGGAGCGCACGCGCAGCAATGTCACAGTGGATGCCGACGATGATTCTTTCCTTTTGAACAATCTGGAGTCTGATCCCTATTTCGATGGCGATGAGCTTCAGGCAGAATTGCTCAGGGCGGTGGCCAAATTGCCGGAAAAGCAGAGGCTCGTGTTCAACATGCGATATTTCGACGAGATGAAATATGAGGAGATTTCGGAAGTGCTCGGCACTTCCGTAGGGGCTTTGAAGGCGAGCTATCATCATGCGGTGAAGAAAATAGAGGAGATTTTCTCCGAAAATTAAAATATTTTGTGAAATATTATCATAAATAGACTGAGGGATTGAAACTTTTGGCGTCAGAATTGTTTCACTATTATGAAAAAGAATAAAATTATCTTAATTCTGGCAATCGTCGCCATGTTGGTTCCTTGCCGCATAAGCGCCCAATATACAAGTATTGTAAATCAGGCCGCGAATATACTCCAGACTGCCGTTACCGGCGGTTTCCGCTACAAAGGATTCGTAGATGCTTCCTACACCGGAGGCTTCGGCGAGTTGCAGGCTAACTTTCTCGGTGTCTCCACAGTGCATGGTTTTCAGTATGCCGACTGGTTCTTCATGGGAGCCGGTCTTGGTGTGGACTATGTCTATTCCAGCATAGGGGAGCGCTACGACGGAGTGGCCGGGGGGCGTGGCGTGCGCACAAAAGGAGCCATGGTGCCGGTATTCACCGATTTCAGATTCAATATAGGCAAGGCCACTTCGGCGTCTTTCTTCATTGACGTCAAGGCCGGCGGCTCGTTTCTTATGGGCAGAAAATATCTGGCCATAGAGAACGGCTATATATCCGGATCTGAGTATTTCATGCTCAAGCCCTCGGTCGGGGTGAGGGTGCCCGTAGGCAAGGGTGGCAGGCAGGCTGTCAATATCGGACTTACGTATCAGTTGCTGACGTGCAACTACTGGTATGGCCATGATGGCGGCGGCACGCTGAACTCGCTGGGAGCCACCGCGTCGTTTGAATGGTGACGCGCGGCTGACGACGCTGCCGCAGACGCTGCTTTGAGCAGGCGGGGCTGTGGCGGACACGGGGTTCATGTGGGTTCCGACAGAACAAAAGACAAACAGCAAACAATAGATATATGAAACGTTTTTTGCAATTCATGCTTGGCGCAGGAGTGTGTGCCACGGCTATGGCGATACCGGCCAAACCTGGTTTCGTCACGTTCATCCAGCCTGATGGTACGGAGGTCGAGATAAGGATGGTCGGCGATGAGCACGGACATATCACTTACTCTGAGGATGGCCTCGTATTGGTCAATGTGGGGAATCATCTCGAATATGCACGTTTTGACGCCGCCGGGGTGCCTCAGCCATCGGGGATGCTGGTGGGTAGAAATAAACTCGACGCGGCGTTGGCCGGGCGTCTGCAGACCTCGGATCAGATAGAGAGATGGGCCGGGAAGATGACGACCGCCCGCAATTCCAGACTTGCGTCGGCAAATAGCGGCGCGGAAGAAAGGTCGGCGTCGGGTCTGACGGGGTATGCGCGTGCCGTAAGAGCCGCTGAAGATCAGACGGATGCCGGAGAAGGGGGCGAGGAGCGTGTGGTACCGCTTAATTTCGGCCGCTGCGAATCTTCGTTTCCGGTGAAGGGTGAGCAGAAAGGACTTGTGATTCTTGTGGAATATGAGGATTTGGAGTTCAAATATGGAGATTATGATTATTTCTACCGTATGCTGAACGAGGAAGGCTTTTCCGATCATGGCTCGCTCGGTTCGGTGCGTGATTGGTTCGTGCAGAATTCCGGGGGGCAGTTTGTGCCTGATTTCGATGTGTATGGTCCGGTGAAACTGCCAAAAAAACGCAGTTATTACGGGGGCAATGATATCTACGGCAACGACAAGAACCCCCATATGATGGTGATACATGCCTGCGACAGTCTTGACAAGGATGTGGATTTCACCCAGTATGACCGGGATGGCGACGGAAAGATCGACAATGTGTTCATATTCTATGCCGGCAAGGGCGAGCACGACAGCAATGTCGCAAATGCAGTCTGGCCGCATTCGTGGGATGTGTCGATAGCCAATCCCGACAGCACATATATGTATGACGGGGTGGTGCTCGACCATTATGCCTGCACCTGCGAGTATCCGAGCGGCTACAAGCGTCCGGACGGTATCGGCACTTTCGTGCATGAGTTCAGTCATGTGATGGGACTTCCCGACCTCTATGTCACCACTTATACCGGAGGTTTCACTCCCGGACCCTGGAGTGTGCTCGACAGCGGACCTTACAACAACGACCGACTTACGCCCCCCAATTATTCTTCGTTTGAGAAGTGCGCCCTCGGTTGGGTGGATATGCAGCCGATGGAGGAGGGCACTCTGGAACTGACGGATTTCAGCGATTCGAATTTCGCCTATGTGCTTCCCACCGACAGGAAGGAGGAGTTTTACTTTTTTGAAAACCGGCAGCAGACGGGCAATGATCAGTTCCTTCCATACCACGGGATGCTTGTGTGGCGTGTAGACTATAAGAAATCGGTGTGGGACAACAACACGGTCAACAATTCAAGTTCGCACCAGCGGGTGGATCTCATCGAGGCCGACAATAAGAAGACCGAATCCACACGCGACGGCGACTCGTTTCCGGGTGTGGCCGGTATCACGGAATTGACATTCGAGACCAAACCGAGGCTCGCGAGTTGGAATAATAAGGCGCTTGCCTTCGATATAAAGAATATTGAGGAGACGGCAGATGGATTGATACGTTTCGATGCGGTGAAACGCGCGGAGGATATACCCGATTCGGTGGGCGAGATCGACACTGAAGAAGCGCCGGATGTCTATTTCGACCTGATGGGAAGAAGGGTGGTGAATCCTTCCGCAGGCATCTATGTGGCGGGCGGACGCAAGGTAGTGGTGAAATAAAACGAGATGAGATATGAAAAGCCCCGGTCCAGATTCTGGACCGGGGCTTTTCAGGAAATGACAGTTTGAAAGATCATTCTGCCATGTTTTCTTTGTTGAATATGTGGCGCAGGCGGGAGAATATGCGTTTTGCCGTAGATTCGGTCGGCACAATGTTGCTGCTGTCTTTCAGGCTCTCTATGGCGCTCTTTTCAGCGTCGTTGAGGTTTTCAGGCACATAGACCATTACGTTGACAAGGATATCGCCCCTGTGGTGCTCGTTCTGGAATGCCGGCAGACCTTTTCCTCTTAGCCGCAGCACTTTGCCCGGCTGTGTGCCCGGGTTGATCTTGACACGCGCCTTTCCTTCTATCATAGGTATCTCGGCGCTGCCGCCGAGGGCGGCTGTCGGAAAGTCTAGCATGAGATTGTAGATCAGATCCTGTCCGTCGCGTATGAGTTCCGGGTCTGTCTCTTATACACATCTGACGCTGCCGACGATCTTACGCGTGTAGATC
>USNC01000027.1 GCA_900555915.1 uncultured Porphyromonadaceae bacterium
GCCCTTCGGGATGCGAGCAGGCCGTAGACAGGGCGGCGGAAGCCGGAGTGGAGATCATGATCCTGCCTTCGGTCGACCGCGAATCGGCGGCAGAAGCCGCCATACTTCATGCGAGTCGGCCTGACCGCACCCGCACTGCGATGGGTCTACACCCTACGGAAGCGGGCAGCGACTGGCGTGAGGAACTTGAAGATATAATACGGATACTTGAACCGACGCGCCCCGTGGCAATCGGAGAAACCGGAATAGACCTGTACTGGGACGACAGCAATCTGAAGTATCAGAAAGAGGCTTTCACCGCGCAACTCCTGCTCGGCGCCCGGAAGAAAATGCCGGTCATAATCCACTGCCGCGACGCAGTGAGGGAATGCTGCGGGTGCATAGCCAAGGCCCGCGGCATGAGCGACGGCGGCAGACTGAGCACGCTCATCTTCCACAGTTTCACCGGGTCGCCTGAAGATGTCAGGCTTATCAGGGAATGCTGCGATCCTTATTTCGGCATCAACGGCGTGGTGACATTCAAGAATTCCGGATCTCTTCCAGACTCGGTGGCCGAGGCCGGGCTTGACAGAATCATCCTCGAGACCGATTCGCCGTATCTGGCACCGGTCCCGAAGCGCGGCCGCCGCAACGAGAGCGCCTTCCTACCATATATCAACGACAAGATTGCCGGAGTGCTCGGAGTCGCGCCGCAGGAAGTGGCCGACATCACCACCCGCAATGCAAAACAGATATTCTCGATTTGAACCTCCACAGCCTACCATTCCATCAGCCGGTGGTGATCTTCACCATGGTGCTTCTGCTGATTCTTGCCGCGCCGATGATCTTCCGGCGCCTCAAGATACCGGGGCTTGTCGGGCTTATCCTGGCGGGAGTGGCAGTAGGCCCTTATGGATTCAACCTTCTTGAGAGAGACGCCTCCTTCCAGATTTTCGGCCAGGTGGGCATCCTCTATCTCATGTTTCTCGCCGCTGTCGAGATCGACATGTACCATCTGAAGAAGAATCTGAGACAAGGCCTCACGTTCGGACTCATCACCTTCATCGTGCCCTGCGTGCTGGGAATGACAGTATCCCATCTCGCGTTCGGGGCAGGCCTTTCCACCTGCCTGCTTCTCGCCAGCATGTATTCCTCGCACACCCTCATCTCCTACCCGGTGGTGAGCCGATTCGGGCTGCAGAACAGCCGGGGCGCGATACTTGCGGTGAGCGGCACCATAGTGGCTGTGCTCCTGGCGCTGATGACGCTCGCGTCGGTGGTGAAGATGCAGACGCGCGGAGTGTTTGACCTTGGCGACATACTTCTGCTGCTCGTCTACACTGCTCTGTACGCGCTGGCCATCGGATATTCCTTCCCGGCCATCACGCGATATGCCTTCAGAAAAGTATCCGACACAGTCGGCCAATACATCTTTGTCCTCTTCATGGTGTTCTTAGGAGCGTTGCTCGCCCAGCTGATCGGTCTGGAATCGATACTTGGCGCGTTCTACGCCGGGCTTGTGCTCAACCGCCTCATACCCGGACGCTCATCGCTGATGCACCAGATTAAGTTTGTGGGCAATGCCATCTTCATCCCTTATTTCCTTATCGGCGTAGGAATGCTTATCAACGTGCATGTCATCTTCAGCGGATGGAAAGTGCTTTGGGTAGCATTCGTGATGATGGCAGTGGCGCTGAGTTCGAAATGGATTTCCGCTTACGCGGCCCAGAAACTCTTCAGGCTCGGGCCGACCGACCGCAACATAATGTTCGGACTCACAAGCGGCAAGGCCGCCGCCACTATCGCCGCCACTATGGTGGGCTATGAATACGGCATAATCAGCGAAGACGTGATGAACGGCGCCGTGCTCATGATCCTCGCCTGCTGCCTGGCGGCTTCAGTCGTCACCGAGCGGGCCGCCATCAAACTGAGGATTGGACTCAGCGCAGCGGAGATGGAATCGACCGGCCTGGAACGTCCGGAATTCGCGCGACAGATTGTGGCCGTGGCCAACCCGATCACAGCCGAAGGCCTCATGAAACTGGCCATCTTCATGCGCAGCCCCAAAAACACAGAACCGGTGACAGCGCTTTTCGTGCGCAGTTCCGACGACCAGCGGGCGCTGAGCAGCGGAAGGTATTCACTCCATGCGGCGGCACAGGCCGCCCAGGAAATGGGCGTGCAGGCCAAGGAGGAAGAACGATTCGACCTCAACGTCGTGTCAGGCCTTGTCAACATGATAAAGCAGACCAACGCCACCGACGTGGTGATCGGATTCCACCGCAAGGCCAACATCGTGGACTCATTCTTCGGCCAGATGACCATAACATTGCTCTCGGAGACAATGAAGATGGTGATAATGTCGAGATGCTTCATACCGGTGTCGACGATACGCAGGATGGTCGTGGTGGCCGGAAAAAACGCTCAGTACGAGACGGGCTTCCACGGCTGGGTGGCGCGCATCGGCAACCTTGCCCAGCAACTTGCCTGCAAGGTCATATTCCTCGCATCGTCGGAAACCTCCCGCTATGTGGAGGATGTGATCACGACCGACGGCTACGGCGTGCGGCGCATATATCAGGAAATGACCGGCTGGGACGACTTCATACTGCTTTCGGGCGAAGTCGGTCCGGAAGACCTCTTTGTCATCGTCGGGGCCAGAAAGGGTTCGATATCCTACAGCACTGAACTTGAGAACATGCCTGAATTCCTGTCGAAAAACTTCTCGGGACACAATCTGATGGTGATATATCCCGAACAGTTCAACGGCTGAGACAAATCAGACAAATCAGACAAATCAGACCAATTAGACTAATTAGACCAATTAGACTAATTAGACCAGACCAATAAGACAATGCAAGATATACTGTCACAACTCAATTCGATAGACGTCAACGCCGTCAACGCATCGTTCAGGATGCTGCTCGCGCTTCTGCTCGGAGCGGCCGTCGGAGCGGAGCGCAAACACAAAGGGCAGGTGGCGGGGATCCGGACCTTCGCCCTGATCTCTATGGGAGCCTGCCTCGCCATGCTTCTTTCCATCTATGTGCCACAGGAATACATGGGGCTGAAGAACGGCGATCCAGGACGCATCGCGGCCCAGGTGATCACCGGCATCGGCTTTCTCGGCGGCGGCGCCATGATCCAGCAGAAAGGGTCGGTGAGAGGGCTTACCACAGCCGCCGGCATATGGATCACCGCCATAATAGGCATGGCTGTCGGTGTCGGCATGTATGAGGAATCGATAGCCTGCACATTTCTGATATTCCTCGTCATAGTAGGTTTCAACCGGTTTGAGCACCGCATACAGATCGGACAGGAGATGAAGGTGATCTCGATCCGACTCCGGGGCATAATGAAAGAGATAGACATCTACAAGGATCTACTGCGCGAAGAGAAAATATCGCTGTCAAGCTATTATATAGAGCAGAATTTCGAGAAAGATTTCACGGAAGTGAATCTCGTGATTCTCGTGCGGGCCCACAGGAATCTGCTCCCGGTGATCAACCGGCTCGGCGAGGCCCGCCCCACATTATCAATAACCCTATCAAACCAGATCGACCTATGATGCCACATATGATTCAGGAGACGACCTCCGACATACAACATGCAGTCTACACCGAACTCAATCCCGACACTGCCAAAGAATCCAATTCCGAGGCCAACACCAACGGACTTATCCTCGACCTCGCATGGATTCTCGTGCTGGCCGCGATAGCCACGCTCGTTTTCAAGAAACTGAAGCAACCCGTAGTGTTGGGATATATACTTGCAGGATTTCTCGCGTCGCCCAATTTCACATATCTTCCCTCCATATCCAATCTGGAAAACATCGAGATATGGGCCGACCTCGGCATAGTGGTGCTCATGTTCTCGCTCGGTCTGGAATTCTCTTTCAAGAAACTGATGAACTCCGGCTCCTCGGCCATCATAACGGCGCTTATCATCATCACCGGAATGACATTCGCAGGTTTCGGCGTGGGCTATCTGCTGCATCTCGACACCATCAACTGCATATTTCTCGGAGGCATGATATCGATGTCGTCGACCACCATCATACTCAAGGCCTTCACCGACCTCGGACTCAAGCAGCATAAATTCGCATCAATGGTGCTCGCCGTGCTCATCATCGAAGACCTTTTCGCTGTGCTGATGCTGGTGCTCCTCTCCTCGATAGCGATGGGCAACGTGCAGGGATCCGAACTTATCTTCAACGTTGCGAAACTGAGTTTCTTCCTCATCATATGGTTTGTGGCAGGCGTCTACATTCTTCCCTCGCTGCTTGAGAAAGTGAACTCCCACCTCAATTCAGAGACCCTTCTGATAGTGGAGATGGGACTCTGCTTCTCGATGGCGGCATTCTCGGTGATGTGCGGATTCTCACTCGAGCTGGGAGCCTTCGTGATGGGGTCCATACTCGCCGGCACGGTGTTTGCCGAGAGGATGGAACATGTGGTGCAACCTGTCAAGGACCTGTTTGGCGCAGTCTTCTTCATCTCAGTAGGCATGATGGTGCAGCCGGCGGTCATAGCGCAATACGCGCCCCAGATCCTGCTTCTGGCAGCTGTAGTGATAACGGGAATGATCATATTCGGCACGTTAGGGATGCTCGTCACCGGACAAAACCTCCAGGTAGCCATCCAGAGCGGATTCTCGCTGACCCAGATCGGTGAGTTCTCCTTCATCATAGCCTCCCTGGGCATGGGACTCGGAGTGCTCGACGCCTCGCTTTATCCGATCATCGTCGCGGTGTCGGTGATCACGATCTTCACCACCCCCTATTTCATAAAACTGTCCACCCCGGCATATCAATTGGTTGAGAGACATCTGCCCGAAAGCCTTCGGTTTCTTATCACGCGGTATTCAAGCCAGGCT
This sequence comes from uncultured Porphyromonadaceae bacterium, assembly GCA_900555915.1. Lineage (GTDB taxonomy): Bacteria > Bacteroidota > Bacteroidia > Bacteroidales > Muribaculaceae > Lepagella. The sequence continues at coordinate 4,855 of USNC01000027.1, forward strand.
GTCGACACCAACGAGACAAAACGCCTCTGGCGCGACATCCTGGGCCGCTACCTATGGCGCATCGTGCTCTATTCAGTGATACTCATCGCCATCATCATCGGATGCCGCACTCTTCTCTTCCCCATCATGGAAGAGATCACCCCGAAGTGGGGACATCTGATAGCCACGGTGTGCACGCTCGTAATAATGGCGCCATTCCTTGTGGCACTGTCATTCACTTCGATAAAGGCCGACGAGCGTATGAAAATACACGCCACAGCCTCATTCTACGATGTCCCGCTGATAGCCATGAGCATAATCCGCTATATCCTGGCGCTTCTCTTCATCGTATATTTCCTCACGGTATGCTACTCATCTATAGTAGGATGGATCGGGGGCTCGATATCGTTTGTGATCATCGTGATCCTCGCATCGTCGAAACTCATGAGAAGTTTCAGGAGAATGGAGCGCAAATTCATGAACAACCTGAACAACCGGGAGAATGCCCGCAGCGGAGCGAACAACAACCTTGTGAGCGACATGCACCAGGCGTATGTGGACATCAAGAGCAACTGCCGCTTCGCCGGCGACAAACTGAAGGACTCAGGCCTGCGGAGCGAATACGGACTCAGCGTGTCGAGCATACGCCGGGGCGATGACTTCATACCTCTCCCGACGGGCGACACCCGCATCTTCCCGGGCGACACGCTCGGAGTCATCGGCAGCGACCAGCAGATAAAGCGTTTCAACGACGACATGGACCGCAACGCCCCCCGGAAAGAGTCGCTCCGCCATCCGGAAATAGAACTGAAGAGCGTGTTGCTGACGGGCAAATCCCCTATCATAGACCGCCCGCTTTATGAGACCGACCTGCGCAAAGATTATTTCTGCATGGTGGTTTCGGTGCAGCGCGGAGAGAACCATTTCATCAATCCGTCGCCCGACACAGTGCTCGAAGCAGGCGACCTTCTCTGGGTGGTGGGCGACGCGACCCAGTTCGACCGTATGAAGTGAGCAGTCCGCCGCAAGATGAGAAGTCCGAAAATTCTAAATTTTAAATTTTAAATTCCAAATTTCAAATATGCCTCGCCGTCCATATACATTCGACAGGGTGATACGCATACTTTTCTCGGTATGCGGACTTATAGCGGCACTGTATCTGCTCGACATCCTCAGCGATGTGCTGCTTCCCTTCTTCGTGGCCTGCCTCATCGCCTACATTCTTGAGCCCATAGTGCTCTTCAACATGAAAATCACCCGCATGAAACAGCGGTTCCTGCCGGTGATACTCACACTGCTCGAAGCCATGTGCGGAGTAGCCCTCATAGCGTGGATACTCATACCCTACGTGATACAGGAATGCGCCTCCATGACCGAAATAATAAAGGACTACGCATCAAGCCAGATACAGATACCCTACATATCGAAGGAAATACACGATTTCATACGCAACAACGTTGACTTCGACCAGTTGAGCCGTATGCTGAGCCGTGACCAGTGGATGGAACTGATCCGCAACAGTCTGAGCCGCACGTGGTCGTTCATCGGATCCTCACTGAGTTTCATCATCGGCCTCATCAGCTGGCTCATCATCGTGGTCTATGTGATATTCATCATGCTCGACTACGACCGCCTGCTTCTCTCCATGAGGCAACTTGTGCCGTATGGCCAGCGCCGCAAGGTGTTTCATATAGTATATGACATCAAGAACGCTATGAACCGCTATTTCCGCGGACAGTTTTTCATAGCGTCGCTGGTGGGCCTGCTGTTCGTGATAGGATTCCTCATAATCGGTCTGCCCATGGCCGTGCTGTTCGGCCTTTTCATCGGCCTCCTCAACATGGTGCCATACATGCAGCTGATATCGCTTCCGATCGCCGCGGTGCTCTGTCTGGTAGGATCGATCTCGGGCGGCCCGACATTCTGGGTGCTCTTCTGGGAGACGATGGCAGTCTACATAGTGGTGCAGAGCATACAGGACCTCCTGCTGACACCCAAGATAATGGGGAAGGCGATGGGACTGAATCCCGCAATAATACTTCTCGCTCTGTCGGTGTGGGGATCGCTTCTCGGCATACTCGGCATGATCATAGCGCTTCCGCTCACCACTCTCCTGCTCTCCTACTATGATCTCTACATAGTGCAACGCTCATATCCGGCAGAGGAAAACAAGACTGACGGAGACGCTCCGTCTGACACGGCGTCAGATGCCGGCGAATAAGTCGAGCAGAAACTTCTCTGCAGCCGCGCGCGCGCGGGCCCTTGGTCCGATGCCGTTCATGATGATTACAATTGAATGCGTAGGAGCGAAGCGCTCGTCGAGTTTATATCCGGCATAACACTGTATGCCCCTCATGCTGCCGGTCTTCATGGCCACGTATGAGTCGAGGTCGGTATCTTTCAGGAAGTCGGAAAGGGTGCCTTCCTGCCCGGCGAGAGGGAGGAAAGTGGAGAAATCCTCATCCTCATCCATCATGTCGAGCACTCCGGCCATAAACCTGGCTGTCATCCTGTTGCTTCTCGAGAGTCCGCTTCCGTCCACCACGCTCACTCCATTTGCCGGCACTCCGGCCCGCCTCCAATAGTCGGAGAGCGCTGCTGCGCCTGCTGAAGTGGAGCCTTCCTTGCCGCGCGCGATGGAGAATGTGCGCAGCAGGCTCTCGGCAAACATATTGTCGCTGCGCATCATGCAGCTGCGCATCACTTCGGCATACCGGTCGCTGACATGATCCACAATCAGGGTGGCGCCGCCGGAAAGAGACCGCCCATCCGCAGCCGATTCCCCCTCCACCGATATGCCGGCGGCAGCCAATCTCGGGCGCAGGGAGTCCAGAAACACCTTGACAGGGTCTTTCACCGACCTGCCACCCGAGGCATTCCGTCTGAAATTGAGGGCATGGCATCCTGTGCCGTATGCCTCGCGACGGTCTTCCGCCACCCACGACGGCGGACATGCCGGTCCGGAAAAAAGCGATGTGTCCACTCGCAAAGCGCCGGCGATATGCCTGACTCCCAGATCGCCGAGAGCGGCAATTATCTCCTCCGCAATGTCGGCTGACTCAGGAAGGCACGACGCCCCCAAGGTAGGGTCGCCTCCGCCCACCACCACCAGGTCGCCTTCTATCCGGCCGTCGCTGACCGGGCCATCGGCATAAACCTTTGTATGGAACCTCTCATCGGGGCCTTTCTCCCTGAGAAGCGCGGCTATAGTGACCGTCTTCATTATCGATGCAGGGAGCAGCGCGCGGTCTGCATTATGGACTGCGAGTACCTTTCCGGAAGAGAGGTCCTGGACGAAAACTGAGGTTGAAGAAGCATCCACGGCCTTGTCGGCCAGGAACTGCCCGAGGGGTGATGCCGCATATGATAAGGCTGCCGCCGAGAGCAGCAAAACGAGTGTCAAGAATCTTTTCATGCTGCAAAATTACAAAAAAAGGAGCGGGCATCCAACTTTAGCGGGTCTCATCCGTTATTATTTTAGAAAGAATTAAAGGAGTTAAGTCGCGCATTTACAATGTTTAACTATTTTTAATTCAGATATACAAACCTAAAAAAAAACGAAAAAAAGAAATGAAAAAACTACTTTATTTACTTCTCATCCTGCCGTTTGCCCTCGCAGTGACATCGTGCAACGATGATGACAATCTCCCCAACGTGACTGTCACCATGGATTTCAGCAATGCAGCCACGGTAGACGGGACACTGTATGTGGCCCAGACAGACACATTGATGCTCAACAGTATCGTGACAAAAGCTGTCGACAGCAACCAGTCGGCCGTTCTCGCCAACGTGAAGTATTACTGGAACTACATCCCCGCTCCCTCCCTTACCTGGAGCAACTTCCCGCTTGAGATACCTATCGCCGACATGCCACTGAGAGAGAGCGGCAACAATCTGCTGCAGATGGACGCCACTCTTCTCGAGACCGACAAGTCAATGGCATATGCCAACATCGTGGTGCCTGTCAAGGTAGTGCCTACGGTGGAAGACATGCCCGACGGGCTCCAGCCGGGTGATGTGCAGCTCGTGCTCCATATCGGACAGTCGAGAACCGAGAAAGCCACAGGCAAATGACATTGTCTGCAAGACTTGAAAAAGAAGGTCGGAAGCCATCGAGGTTTCCGACCTTTCTTTTTTTATGCGGTCCACGCTATGCGTCGTCAGTCGAGTTTGAGAACGGCGAGGAATGCTTTCTGCGGCACCTCGACACGTCCGATCTGCTTCATGCGCTTCTTGCCTTCCTTCTGCTTCTCGAGAAGTTTGCGTTTGCGGGATATGTCGCCGCCGTAGCACTTGGCCGTCACGTCTTTGCGTACAGCCTTCACCGTCTCGCGCGCAATCACCTTAGTGCCGATAGCGGCCTGGATTGCGATGTCGAACTGCTGGCGCGGAATCAGTTCCTTAAGTTTCTCACACATGCGGCGACCGAACTTCACGGAGTTGTCGGCATGGGTAAGGGTGGAGAGGGCGTCGACGCTCTCGCCGTTGAGCAGGATGTCGAGTTTCACAAGATTCGAGGGTCGGAAATCATGGATATGATAGTCGAAACTTGCGTATCCCTTGGATATGGACTTGAGTTTGTCGTAGAAGTCGATCACGATCTCGCCGAGCGGCATGTCGAAAATTATCTCCATACGGTTGCCCGAGATGTATTCCTGCTTTATCAGTTCGCCACGCTTTCCGAGACAGAGTGTCATTATAGGCCCGATGAACTCCGCGGCTGTGATCACAGTGGCCCGGATATACGGCTCCTCAATATGGTCGATCAGCGTAGGATCGGGAAGGCCGGACGGATTATGCACCTCAGTCTTGTTGCCTTTCTTGTCGTAGACGAAATAAGACACGTTGGGGACCGTGGTTATGACATCCATATTGAATTCACGTCCGAGGCGTTCCTGAATGATCTCCATGTGCAGCAGACCGAGGAATCCGCAGCGGAAACCGAAACCGAGGGCGGCGGAAGACTCAGGCTGGAAAGTGAGCGAGGCGTCGTTGAGCTGGAGTTTCTCAAGCGATGCACGCAGATTCTCGAAGTCTTCGGGATCGATGGGATACACACCGGCGAATACCATCGGTTTCACCTCCTCGAATCCGTCGATGGCGGCATCGCATGGGCGGGCCACATGGGTGATGGTGTCGCCTACCTTCACCTCCTTCGAGGTCTTAATGCCTGATATGATGTATCCCACATTTCCTGCTGAAAGCTGTTTACGTGGGTCCATGTCGAGTTTCAGCACACCGATCTCGTCGGCATGATACTCCTTTCCGGTGCTCACAAACTTCACGAAGTCGTCGGTCTTGATAGTGCCGTTGACAATCTTAAAGTATGCGATAATGCCGCGGAAGGGATTGAAGACGGAGTCGAATATCAGCGCCTGGAGCGGAGCCTCCGGATCTCCCACGGGTGCGGGCACCCGGTTGACTATGGCTTCCAGAATCTCGTCCACACCCATTCCGGTCTTGCCGGAGGCGCGTATCACCTCGGAGCGGTCGCATCCGAGGAGATCCACTATCTGATCCTCCACTTCATCGGGGTTGGCGCTCTCGAGGTCGCATTTGTTGATGATCGGTATTATCTCGAGGTCATTGTCGATGGCCATGTAGAGATTCGATATGGTCTGGGCCTGGATGCCCTGGCTGCCGTCGACGATCAGGAGCGCGCCTTCGCAGGCGGCAATGGAGCGAGACACCTCGTAGGAGAAGTCGACGTGTCCCGGAGTGTCGATGAGATTGAGCACATATTTCTCGCCGTTGAGCGTATAGTCCATCTGTATGGCATGGCTCTTGATAGTGATGCCGCGTTCGCGTTCGAGATCCATGTCGTCGAGCACCTGCGCCTCCATGTCTTTGCCGGTGACGGTGTTGGTGCGTTCAAGAAGACGGTCGGCGAGTGTGGACTTGCCGTGGTCGATGTGGGCTATGATACAGAAATTCCTTATATTTTTCATAACTTTAACGTAAATTTCGCTTTCGCGAAATTTACGGGTTAGGGGTTAGGGTTTATGGTTTGGTGGCTTTCACCCAGTCGAGCGATCGCCAGTATTTTTCTTTGTCGGCCGTCGATGTGCCGGGGAAATGACAGGAGAAACCGGAATAGACAGCAGGGTTGAAAGCGTTGGAATTGCCATTGAAATCCTTGGATGAGCACCCGCCGTAGATCAGCACCTCGGAGACTGTCTCTTATACACATCTGACGCTG
>USNC01000028.1 GCA_900555915.1 uncultured Porphyromonadaceae bacterium
TCGGCAGCGTCAGATGTGTATAAGAGACAGGGGCTAAGGGAGGTAGCAGCGATAGACATAATCGCCACCAACGCCGCGTCGCGCTATCCGCGTCCGGTCTACTGGCACCAGAGCCTTCCCAAAAACAAATACTGCGGGTTCCATCCCTTCACCCGGCAGGCGCTGCTGACCCGCAGGCTGATGCCCGCGGCGGCAGACTCAGCGGTGCTGACCGAAGAAGCGCTCAATGCCCTTCCTCGCATGAGATGGGGCGGACTCGACCGCGCGCCCTATCCCGGACCGGACGTAACCGCGCAGGCCGAACTGCAGAGAGCGTCGCTGATAAGACTTGCCTGGGCGGCGGCCCGCGAGGGACGCCACGACATGGCGCTCCACATAGCGCGCATGGCCATGGTGAGATTTCCCTCCCGGAGCATACCCTACGGCATACGCAGCCATGCCGACAGCGCCTACTTCGAAGCCGCGGAACTGGCCCGGCTGCTCCGCACCTGCGGGGAGGCCACCGGCGACTCTGCCGCCATCAGGGAAGCGCAGGCCATACACGATGCCGACTCAGCCCGCAGCGAGGCCTACCGGCGATACCGGCGGGCAATACCGGCATGGAGACGCGGGGCGATATCCCCGGCCACCAACAACCGGAGCATAAGCCGCTGACCAAAAACGAAACACCATTATCGACACCATAACCAACCAGATCATGAAAAGAATATTTCTCATAGCCGCAGTGTCGCTTCTCGCATACGGAATGTCGCAGGGAGCGCCGTTTAAGATCAAAAGTGTCTCCATCGAAGGGGAATCAGTGATGAAGATGGGGCCGGACCCGGACACTCCGTATGCCAACGCCTACCGCCTCGTGGCAGTCACCGAATCGGGCGACACCCTCACCAACGGGCAACTCGGCGGCATGACCGTGGAGTGGGACATCGACGGCTTCAAGACCGCCAATGACACGGAAGGACAGTATTGCGACTCCTACGGAGAGTTCAGCGTCAACGGGAAGCCGGACCTCAACACCGCATTCAACCTGCGCAACAACCCCTTCAACTTCGTGGGCGACATGACAGCGACCCTGCGCCAGGGGAAGAAGAGCGTCACCGCCCACCGGTATGTCACCGCCCTCGGGATGCCAGAGACGACCGACGGCAGCACAGCCGGCGACTCGCAGAAAATAGAGATAGCGGCCGAGACCGGAAGCGTGTATAAGGTGAAGGCCGCATACACGGGGGTGCTTAACACATCATACGTAAATGAAGACATGTCGGGCTACGAACTGGGACGGCAGGAACGTGCTGACACGGCGGAGTATCTCGTGCCGTGCATCAGCGGAAAAATCGACCTCTGGGTGACAGCCGACAACGGAGCCACTCCCCACATAGGCTATGTCAGCATAGAGCGGCAGGACGCCCCGCAACCGCGCGGCAAGCGGAAACTCCACCATATCGGCGACTCCACATCGGCCAACAGAGGCTCCTGGGCCCACACGCTGCTGAAGAAACTCAAAGAGGGGGAATATCCTGAACTCGCGGCCCTGTGCGACTTCTGCAACGACGGAGCAGGCGGGCGGCAGCTGCGCACCTATTACATTCAGGGCAAACTGGCAAAGGTGCTTCTCGACATCTGTCCGGGCGACATCGTGATGTTTGGCAACAACGGCACCAACAACATGAACAAGACCTACGAGGAAGACCTCAACCATTACATCGACGCCGCCAAGGCATTCGGCGCCAAAGTGATGCTCAACAGCTACACACCCCACGGCGCGGTGTCACGCTGGGCGGACGGATATGACGCGTCGACACAGAGATTCGACAGTTACCGCCGCGACCGCTACGACGTGCTGACAAGAAAAATCGCCGACGAGCGGGCCGCCAACGATCCTGAATATCTTGGTTTTGTGGAGATAGGCAAAAACGCCGACGCCATTTTCAATGCATACGTAGACGACTGGAAGGCCAACGGCCACGCGAACCGCGACGAGGCGGCCCGGGCCATCATCAGCTGCTTCAAGGACCACAACCATTACGATGTGGCCCCGCTCGCCTGCGAACTGATGCTCAACGGCTACGGGGGCCACAATGGAATAGTGGAACAGATCACGGCATTGCTCGGCCGCGACTGACAGAATCACCAATTGTCGGTGCGGAAGGGCACGAGAGGAAGGTGGTCGGCGGCGTGCATGTTGCCCGGAAGGAAATCGCGCCAGCAATAGCGCACGGCCACAGGGCGCGGCACCTGCCTGCTCGACACCACCACCTCGTTGGTCTGCCAGTGTACCCACACCGAGTCGGCGGGATGGAACACCCGGTCGTCGCCGGCGACTTCAAAGCCCTGTATGTCGTAGTTGCGGCATATGCCGTCGGAAGGTGAATCTATCGCCACCCATATTTCGGAGTCCTTCACCGTGTGTCCCTTATAGCGGGGATGCTCGCAAAGAAACTGCTTTTTACCGTAGGTTCGGTTTAGTGCGAGATTCGCGAGTCGGGAGCCGACACCTTTCTTGTCGCCCGGATGGATATTGAACTTCTCGTAGGGCTTCACCAGGTCATTGATGCAGATTATGCCGCTGTTGGGGATCATTGCCGCGGCTTCCCACTGCGCCTCACGCAGCAGCGGAGCCTTCTCCAGCTGTGAGCCGTCATACTGATAGGGCGCTATCTCCACCTGATAGAAGGGAATGTCGCCGAGACCGATGTTGTCGCGCCACTCCTTCACCATATTGGCAAGCCGACGCGCATACGTCTCGTCGGCGCCGACGTTGGAGCAGCCCTGATACCATATGATTCCATTGTAGGAATAGTTGCGCACGGGATTGAACATGGCGTTATACATCAGCAAGGGGCGGACGTAATGCACCATGCCCTCGATATCCTTCTCATCGAGCGAGACATCGGGATATGTGGAGAGCAGATCGCGCGACGACCAGCTTTCCACCCTCGCGCCGCCGTAGGCGTCGCTCACAATGCCCACCGGCACGTCGAGCACATCGTTGAGGCGGCGTGCGAAAAACCATGCGGTGGCGCTGTAGGCCGGGGCTGTATCGGCCGACGGCACTGTCCAGGCGGCATCCACCGTGTCGAGCGGCGTATAGCTCTGCCTGAGCGGCACGGTGAAAAAGCGGATATTGTCGGCCTGATGACGCGCGGCCGCAATCTCGCCGTAGCCTTCATCGGTGACACACCCCGGGAATCCCTTTAACGGCATCTCCATGTTTGACTGCCCTGAAGCAAGCCAGACCTCGCCTATCAGCACGTTGGAGACGGTGAGTTCCTGACCGTCGGCGATTCTGATAGAATAAGGAGTGTAGCCTCCGGCCGGAGTCTGCACGGCAAGGCTCCAGCGGCCGGTGCGGTCGGCTACGGCGGTATATGTACGGCCATTCCAGGAGGGAGTGACAGATACGGTCTCGCCAGGGTCGGCGGTGCCGTAGATGCGGGCGTCGGTGTTCTGGGGAAGCACCATGTTGTCGGTGATCAGCGACCCGGGGGTCACTTTGGCTGAGGCGGGAATGGCGGCGAGCAGCAACAGCATTCCGGCCAGTGATTGAATAGTTCTCATGGGGTAGATTTTATGTATTGGGTTTATCTTGTAGTAACGTCATGCGCCGCCGACCGGTCTGAGGCTCCGAACAGCCATGAAGCGAGCAAAGGGGAACTGCGCAGCACGGCGCTCACGAGCATGCACAGCGCCACTACGAGCGCCGAGATGGTGAGCCCTATGGTGAGCATGGCCAGAATGGAATTGCCATGGCCGGCGGAAAGGAATCCCTTCATGAAGCCGAGGTCGGGAATGAAGAAATAGTGCAGATAGTAGATGTCGAGCGTGCGGCTTCCCACAGTGCACATTACGTTGCTTACCGTATTGCCGGAGTCGAACCAGTCCCGGTAGCTTCGGAATGTGACAAGAAGAGTCATCAGCCCGGTGAAGCGCATGAGAGTCATCACCAGATCCCATTCAAGAGAATAGCGGTGGCGGCAGCCGTAGAAGATCACGAGCGCGAGGAACCCCGCTATCACGGAAGCCTTGAAATACCGGTTGTCGACGACACGCCAGAGGTGCACGTCATATCTGCGGGCGAATATCCCGAGCAGGAAATAAGGGAAATAGTTGAGCGTGTGCCATGTCTGTATTCCCACCACCCATGCCGGAAGCCGCATGCCGTCGGTGAGATAGTTGAAGAGGAAGGGAGCCACCGTGCCGACACACAGGAGAGCGGGCAGAAGCCAGCGCCAACCGGTGCGACGCTCCAGCAAGGCCACCCCGAGATATATGAAAAACATCTCGAAGAGCGATTCAGTGAACCAATACGGGTTTGATTTCCAGATGAAACTGAAGTTCCACCCCCTCATAGTGGCTCCATATATGAAGCTGAATACAGCCAGGCCCACTATCTGGGCCTGGAATTTCTTCAGCGACACTCGCCTCACTGTGGCAGGAACCCATTTATCGGCCGCGCGGTAGGCGAAAAATCCGCTCACGAAAAAGAAGAGCGGCATTCTGAACATCGTCATCATATAATAGACACCGGCAAAAGATGCGTTTGAGATCGGCATCTTCACATAAGCGTTGGTGACATGGCTGAATACCACAAGCAGTATGGCAAGTCCGCGCATCGCGTCGATGTATCGCAGTCGTTTCTTTTCTGTAATCATTTAGGTCAAATTCAAACTTGCTCTATGATATGGCAAAATTAATAATAATATTCGTGCCGCGCAAGCGAAAATAGGCTTTAAGGACCTTAAGGTCTTTAAGGAATTTAAGGACTTTAGGGACTTTAGGGACCTTAAGGACTTTAAAGACCTTAAAAAGTCATAAAAAAGCGGGCAGGGGGCCGGCGAGTGGGGAGTTTTTTTGTAATTTTGCATTATGAAACCGGAAAAGACAACTACCGGCGGCAACCGTCTCGGACTGACAGGGCTTGCCGCACTCGTATTCGGCATGATGGTAGGGAGCGGAATTTTCAACATTCCACAGAACATGGCGGCCGGGGCCGGCCTTGGCGCGGTGATGACCGGATGGGTCATAACCGCATTCGGGATGCTGATGCTCGTCAGCACATTCAAGATATTGAGCGACAGGCATCCGGAACTCAACGAAGGCATATATCTATACGCGGAGAAAGGCTTCAGCAGGCTCACGGGCTTCAATGTGGCCTGGGGCTACTGGCTGTGCGCCTGCTTCGCCAATGTGGCCTACGCCGTGATGCTCAACGACACTTTCGGAGCCTTCTTCCCCACGCTTCTCGACCATGGCCTTCCAACGATATTTTTCTGCTCCGCCCTGATATGGGGCATGTATCTCGTGATAAGATGCGGAATGCGCACCACCACTGTAATCACCACCATATCTGCCGCAGTGAAACTCACTGTCATACTTCTGATAGTGGCGCTTCTTATCCTCAACATACGATATGAGACCCTGACCGCCGACATATGGAGCCTCGGCGAGGGTATAGGAGGAATCACGGCGCAGGTGAAGAGCACCATGCTCGTGACCCTGTGGTGCTTCATCGGCATAGAGGGGGCCGTGGTGATGTCGGGGCGCGCACGGAAGCAGAGCGATGTGGGGAAGGCCGGAGTGCTCGGATTTCTCGCGGCCTGGCTGCTCTACGTGCTCGTGTCGGTGTTCTGCTTCGGCATCATGTCGCGGGCCGAACTTGCGGGTCTTGAAGACCCCTCCGTGGCGTATGCTCTGCGCCATGTATGCGGCGACTGGGCCTACTGGCTGGTGATCGCAGCCGTCATCACCTCCATCGGAGGGGGTCTTTTCGCGTGGATGCTTGTCACTGCCGAGCAGCCGTATTCCGCCGCCCGACACGGCATCTTCCCGGGCTGGCTTGCCGGGCCGTACGGCAACGAATCCATGTCGCGGAGTCTCTTCGCGTCGAGCGCCATCATGCAGGTCTTCCTCCTGCTTGTGATTTTTGCCGAAGACGTGTATCTTTATGCGCTCAACATCACCGGACTCATGATTCTTCCGGCCTACCTCTTCAGCGGGCTGTTCCTGATAAAGACCGCCCGCCGCGACTACAAGGCCTGCCTCATCGCACACCGTCCGCGCCTTCATTATGCCTACGCCTCCGCCATCGGCCTTGCCTGCACACTTTTCTGCATATGGATGCTCTATGCCGCAGGCCTCATGCTGCTGCTTCAGGCGCTATGCTTCTACATAGCAGGGCTTCCGCTCTACAAGCGCGGACACTCCTGAGACAGGATTCTTTTTTATGTCAAAAAAATTAAGTCTTTATTAAATACCATGCCCCAGGCATGGTATTTTTTGAATAAATCACAAGTATTTTTTAATTTTGCACGCCGATTAGAGTTGAGGGTTAAGGGTTGGTTTAACGGGGAGTAAAGCAAGAGTTAGTTTTGCAGCGAATAATAATAACAATCAATTGTAAGATTCATGATGCTATCACTCAATCATTCAGCACATCTGATGACTGCCGCCTTGTGTGTGGCATGTCTCGCGTCATGCTCCGAACAGACCGACGGTCTGGATTTCAGCGACGGAGAGTCACTACAGTTGTCGTTCACACGGAGCGACGACGGCTCCGCCGGCAGCGATCCGGTGGAAGTGGATGTATATGTATTGAAAGATGACACTCTCGTAAAGACACTTCATTCCGATGATCCCCAGTCGGATCCTCTGAAAGTCAAGAATGTGGGCGACGGGTGGGTATTCACCACCTCGGGCCTCCCACTTGACGTGGAGGTTGGTACGACCACAGCTGCCGACATGCGGCGGCAGACAGCAGTGTGTCCTGACAGCGCGTCGTCGGCGCCTCTGTTTTACTCAGCCTCCGCAGCGCTTGACGAAGAGGTGTATGCCTCGGGCAGTCTCCGGCTTGAGATGGTGAGGTCTGTGGCGCGCATCGACCTGGTGAACGAGGCCGACACCTCCATCGCGGTTCATGAAGTGGTGGTTGACAACGCCCCGTCGGCCACATATGTCTTCCCCTGCGGAGAGATGCCGGAATGCGACGGAATACGGTTCTCACATACCTTCGCGACACCCTTCAAAGGCACATGCGAGGGCGTGTTCACCATCTTTGAGAGCGATCAGCCGGTGGAAGTGCGCATCAGAGGATACTACGGCGACATACCGATGGATGTGGCCACCACATTGCCCGGCATAGAGCGCAACCACGTCTACACGCTGCAGGTGCTCAACACCGGATCGAAAATAGAGACCTCATTCGAGATAAAAGACTGGGAGGAAGGCTCCGAGACAGGCGCCGGGCCGGACCTCGGCGACGGCATACACATCGACAGGGAGCATTCCGTATTTCCGGAGGGTGTCGGGGTGGACTATTCCGCCGGCGTCATCACCGTACCCGCTACGGGAGCGGCAGGGATGACCGTGGCCTTCAAGAGCGACACACGCATCGAACTGAGTTCAATCGACGGCCTCACACCCTCGTCGGAGATAACGGCAAATCCGGTGGTCACTGTCGATGACGGCTACATATCATCGTTCAATGTCAACGTGCTGCCCCAGGGGAAAGGGAAACTTGGCTACAGCGTGCTGCTCCACCTCCGCAATGCCCTGCTCTCACAGAGCTACGACTTCGTGGAGGTGAGGGTTGAGAACTCGCCTTATCAGATCGAGACGGTGCATATAGGCGGACACGACTGGATGTGCTTCAACGCCACCTCGTCCGACCTCGACGACCAGATATACGTGATCGACGGAATCGGGAGCGTTGAGGAAATGTACAGGAACTGTTTCGCACAGTGCATCGGCAATTATTTCCAATACGGACGTCCGAACCCCTACTCGCCATGGACATCCAACGACCCGAATGCCGTAGCCATGCCCGACGATGCCAAACCCTGGACCAACCCGTCCTATACACCGCTGCCCGAGGGATACCATATCGCTTCGTTTGCTGAATGGGAAGACCTGGTGCCCAACAACACCACCATACCGTCGGAATACACATGCCGCGCGGGAGAGCGCATCAGAGCCACCATGGTGACACTGCCCGGCACACTCGTGACCCATATTCCGGAAGTGGACAACAAGCAGTATCTCATGCGCTACGTGCAGTTTGAATCGCTCGACACGGGCAATAAACTCTTCGTCCCGATCAACTCGCAGAAGAGCGCCGGCACAAGCACGCTGCCCGGACTCAACGGATCGAGGTTTGAGAAAATGGCCACATACTGGGTGTCAAACGACCGCTGCGTATGGTATATCGACTACCGGGAGGTGGATGGAGCGGACGGCGCCTACATGAAAGAAGACAGGTTCAACTACAACGGGTTCTGCCCCGTGCGCGGCATCAAGGACGCGGAATAATCCACATTGATATTTCAGAAAATATGAAACGCCTTTTGCACATATGTCTCTCCACACTCATACTGCTCCTTACGGCATGCTCTGAAAGCGGGATATTTCCCACACCTGCCGACGAAATGGACGGCGGCAGCGCCACTTTCTTCCTCTCTGCCCGCGACTCGTACGGGATAGCCGTCACCACCAGGGCCGGCGGGGAGGATCAGCCCGGCGACACGACGGAGAATGAGCCGGCCGACACCATTCCGCAGGAAAACGGCGTGGCAGGAAAGATCACGGCACTGAGATACATCCTGGCCGACAGCGAGGGGACCATAATAAGCCACCACTATGCCTCAATGGCAAGCGACTTCAGCAGACTCACTCTCGAAGGGTTGAAAAGCGGACGCTACTCCATAATGTTTCTTGCCGCAGGCAAGGAATCAGCCAACGCAGCCACCGCCTCTCCGGGCCATATCACAGACCCCTGGCTGGTCAACGAAGACAGCGACCGCCCGGTAAATTCAATCCATTACTATAAGAAGGTAGACTTCAGCATCGGCTTCGACCATGCTCCGGTCAATGAGAAAGTGGAACTTGATCTCGCTGTGGCCAGAATAGACCTGAGTCTTGACATAGACAATCCCTCGCTCTGGCGCCATGTGAAAAGCGTACGGCTCTCACTCGACGACGTGATACCGACAAGCCTCAATGCCGACGGTTCGTATTCCGGCGAACAGCGCATCACTGATTTCGGGCTCGATGCGGACAATATGCCTCTTTCTCTGACGATGTTTCCTCCGGAGCATCCGGTAAGCGGTCTGGTTGAGATAGTGTCAACTACCGACGGCGGAGAGGATATCACCACCCGCTACCCCTTCAGAGACCTAAGTCTCGGCAAGGGCAAGGTGTCGCGTATAAAAGTGGGCTACCGGCATCCGGAAAAGACATCAGGCCGCATCTATGTCGCGGAAGACCAGATATGGCGCTTTCCCGCCGACACCATGTTCATGGCAGATGAACCGCGCGAGGTGTTCTACGACAATACGCGCCGCTCATTCTATGTCAACGCCCCTCTGCAGATAGGCGTCGACAGCAGCCACTCGCTTCTGGTGAGATACTTCTCCCCTATTCCTCTGAAAGACGTGAGGGTGCTGGGACGGTTCAGCAAGTTGAGTTCCGAATGGTTTGACCTCGCCTATCTCGAGACCATACCCGCATTCTTCGAGGCTTCCCTTCCTCTACCGGTAGTGAGCCGGGAATGCACGTTCCGGACTCTTTCCGGCCGCAACATCCGTATTCCCGCCCAACCAGGCCTCACATCGTCCGAGCTTGAGGTGAGATTCGAGACCGAAGATGAATTCATGAAGAAGATCTCCACCATCGACTCGCGATGGTACATACGGTTCAGCAAGTACGGAGCCGACAACGGACACGCCAACTGGCGGCATATGACCCCGATACTCTGCCGGCACGGAGTGGCCCTGGCCCTCAACATGGCCTACATGTTTGCCACGCAGGAATTCAGCGACCAGCTTGACACCTACGACGGCATACTCTTCGACAACTCGAAGAACCCGATCGACCTCAACGCACTCCGCGGGAAGATACGCAACCACGGCGGCCTCAATCTCGGATGTGTGGCGGGAGTGGGCGGCCTCGGCGGCGGCCAGACCTACGGTCTCGCCGATTATTGCTATACCGGCGTCTACCACGATGCCACAGCGCCCGACTCCAATCCGCACAACTATCCGCGACAGGCCATGTTTCACGAGTATGGGCACTGCCTCGGATACTCGCATTCGTCAAACATGACATACGGCGACAAATGGACCGTATTGTGTGCCAACGTATTCGTGCAACTGGGTAAAGAGGGCAAACTTCCCGTTCCTAACAGGACCGACGTGACATCGCTTCCCTACGTTAGATAGATGACCGGACAGCATATCAGAAAACAGCAAGGCAAGTACAGAATTACAAGCACAGAATTATGAGACGCAGGATTTTAGCAATATTGACAGTTTTCACGGTCGCGTCAGCCGCAATGGCATCCGATTTCAATTATGACGATGATGTGGAGATAGGTGTCACCGACGGAGACTGGGAGAATCCCGGCCCCGGGATAGACGTGGACTTCACAGGCGGGACCGACGGGGTGGACAGTATCGCCGACAGCGGTTCAGAGCCGAGCGGATGGCACGTCTCTTATCAAGGACATGATCTGAGAATAACCGTCAACCGCGACGGGATATCGGTATTCTCATCTGAGGCAGTCACCATACCCATCTACCGGATAGAGTCATCATCCACCCGGATGATCCGGCTATGCAGAGGCTTGAACACAACCATGCTTGACAAAGGCATATATATAATATTCGGGAAGAAAATCCGGTTTCACTGACGGTTGCCGCTGAAACAGCCGGGATATATGGTTCCGGAAGTTTGCTCAGTATTGATATTTTTAGTAAATTTGCGATGCAAACCAAACTACAATATCAATATTAAAATCAGACCAATGAGAACCTGTATCATCATGGCCGCAGCATCGGTGATGCTGACAGCCATCGGATCAGAGGCCGCCGACTTCAAGG
>USNC01000029.1 GCA_900555915.1 uncultured Porphyromonadaceae bacterium
TACGGATCCGCGCCACTGCCTATCTAAAAGATCCCAATCCAAAGTAATCAATCCGTTGGCTACAATGCCGAAAATCAACTGAGTTTTCCGCCAGCCAGGCAGAGAATCCTTAATTTCGTGACATTACTTATAAGTGGTATTTCCACTGTTATTCCCGCCAGAATTAGTTTTACCTAATTGAGTTACTTTTATTGTTAATGAATTACCACCGCTGGGATTAAATACAAACAAATTCCCAATACGAGAAGATGTAGAAGTATTTTCGGTTACTCTAATTACCAATTCGTCAAAGTCCAGGTATGAATTAGCTAACCAATCAGCTCCAGCAGTTACTTGACAACCATCAACATCGCCATAAATCCATACACTTTTGATTACATTACTTTTATAATCAAATTCTACTTCATCACAAGATGCCCAAATTTCAGGCTCCTCATGATGGCATGTCCCATCATTGCTGCAGCTGATGATAGCCATAGCCATAATGGCAGACAATGCTACAGTTACTAAAAATTGTAGATGTAGTAATTTGTATTTCATTGTATGATAACATTTTTTTATTGAGTGTTGTAACTCCGCCTTCGTTCCACTATTTTTTTGGGGCTTTACGTTCAAGAAAAAGAAAAACGTGAGGTCTGTACTGTTGCTCGTCCCACGTTCTGAGGCCCTGGAATTGCCCATCACTGTTGAACGAGCAAACGCGCAGAGGCCTCACGAGTAAATATGCTACACGCCCAAAGACGGCGCTCGCGCGTCGTCCCGGACGGAATTAACATATCCGCAGGCATCTACTGTTTGCTGCATTCTTGACAGTGATTGAAATTTTCCAGATTTATTTAATAGAAAAGGCATAGCAACGCGCAGTAGTTAATCGCCAATATACCAATGACATAGGCAAGCCGATAATTGCGGTGGTTTTACTTCATTTTACTGGATTTGCTCAAAAAGTACACGTTTAGTCCCCCTATTTTCAAACCTTCCGGCAAGGTCAAATGTTAAGGAGTGTATAAGGCGATTTTCATACTACACACTCACTATTTATATTTGCACAAAAAAAGCAAGTACACTTCATTATGGCAAAAATTGAAAATCGCAAAAAACAAAATCCCAAGCTCATGCAGTCTGAGCTTAGCGATGGTCGTGCCAGCCTCTATCTTGAATACTATCTCGGTCGAACCGAAACGCCGGTACTCGATGAGAACGGTGATCAGGTATTCTATGCCGATGGAGCAATGGCCGGAAAACCCAAGTATAAAATCAAGCACTCCCGTAAGAAGGAGAACCTCAACCTTTATATTTGGCTTCACCCTCGTAGCCAACAGGAGAGAGTGCAGAACAAGAACACTCTTGCCCTTGCCGAAAAAATACGCTTTGAGCGTGAACAGTCTTTCCTTGAAGACAGGGAGGGTTACAGGCTGCGCAAGGATATGGACGATGACTTTCTTGAGTTTTGCAGGGAGTTTATAAAATTACCCTCCCTGACAAAATACACAAATTTACATAAAATCGGCGAGATTTTACACCGGCAGGATAAAAAAAGAGACCGACAACATATTTTTTTTGACTTTCCTACGTGCTCTATGTCACAATTTTATTAATTTGGATGTGATTAAAAAAAATCCTCAATATGGAAAGAAAGAGAACTGTTGCCGGCCTCGATGTCCACAAAGATACAATTTATCTTTGTATTATGAGGCATGACGAGGCAATTATTTTTGAAAAAACGTATGGAACCCTTACTCCGGAACTGCGTCAGATGTGTTCCGATATGGTGGAGCGGGGTGTCACCGAGTGCGCCATGGAGAGTACTGCGGTCTATTGGATTCCTGTGTGGAACGAACTTGAGGGCTCGATGGAGCTGAAGCTGGTCAATCCATTCTTCATCAGACAGCTCCCCGGACGCAAGAGCGATGTGAAGGACGCGCAGTGGATAGCCGGGTGTCTTCTCAAGAATCTTATAAAGGGGAGTTTCGTACCGGATTCCCTGATTCAGGACATGCGCAAGCTCAACCGTCAGATATTCGATATCGCCGAGCAGATCACCTACTATGCCAACAAGCTCGATTCCGCACTGCAGCGGTGCGGCTTCCGTCTGAGCAACTACTGCAACACCGTGCGGAACAAAAGCTACCGCAAGGTCGTGGACGCCATTGTGGCGGGGGAACGAGACCCGGAAGTGCTGGCAGGACTTGTTCACGGCCGGACCCTCAACAAACATGGCCGGGAGACCATCGAGGGTGCGGTTACGGCTCTGTTGTCATCCACGGATATCACCGTCATAAAACAATATCTTGAGCTTGTCGACATTTTCACAAGGCAGAGGGAAGAGTGCCAGTCTGAACTCACTGCCATGTGCGAGAGACATTTCCCCGAGGAGTACAGAAGACTTCAGACCATACCCGGTGTCAAGGAACGCGCCGCCACTGCCATAATTGCGGAGACCGGTGTGGACATGAAGTCTTTTGCCTCGGCAGCCATGCTTGTGGGATGGTGCGGACTCAAGCCTCGCAACGATGTGAGCAACGGACGGTACAAAAGCCGGAGAATAACACATGGGAACAAGTATCTCCGCCAGATCTTGATTGAATGCGCATGGAGCGCGTCAAGGACCAAAAACTGCTTCTTCTCCAATTTCAGTTATGTGCAGGTCACACAGAAACACAAGAACAAGATGAAGATACAGGTGGCCATTGCCCGGAAAATGCTCGTGGCCATTTGGAATATGCTCTCAAAACAGGAGGACTTCATTGATTTTTATCTCAGGAAACTCGAAAAGGATAAGGACATGGAATCCAAAAGCATACAGACGACTTGATGCCGTCTGAACAAACCCGTTTCCGCAATGTAATTATCTTTGTGGTGCCAATGAGCCCGTTATCGCAAATTTGCAGACTCGGACGCGGGTACTGGACACCGGCATAAGCTATCCAAGCTTGTAGAGGAAAGTAACCAACTTATAAATACAGTCCATGTCTCAGACGATGGACATATCCTTTATGTATCTATATGTCAACAACGCTATGCCATACGTGGATATAGTGGATTTTGCGCCATATACTTTTTAGAGGAAAGATAATAAAACTTTGTGACATGACAAAGCCCCGGCTTGTGAAAGTCGAGGCTTTGTTTTATGTTTTTCAGCAGGTTATGATAAAAAAGAGGCTGCGCCTATTTTGACACAGCCTCTTATTGTTGGTGGCAGTCGGATGGTAAAAGCGGATATGGGGCATGGCAGTGGCTATAAGACAAGGGTATGCCGGGAGTGAGGGTGAGAAGATGGCAAATATACAGTAACGATATAGGGAAGTGTGCGTTTGCTGATACTGATGTTTTTTATTAATTTTGCATCCGCAACGTGTAAAAGCAATTTCAACATGCTTGATAGAATAAAAACGCAAGCCATGGAATCGGGTATTCCGGCCTCAATAGAAGAGGCTATGGCACTTAATGAGACGTGTTCCACCGAGGATCTTTGTCGCGCAGCCGACGAGGTGAGACGTAAATGGAATGGAGATGTGGTGCATACGTGCTCCATTGTAAATGCCCGCTCGGGTAAATGCGGTGAGGACTGCAAATGGTGTGCGCAGTCGGCCCATCACAATACCGGAATCAATGAATACGAGCATATTCCCCACGATGAGATGATGGAGGCATTTCACGCCAACAAGTCGCGTGGTGTGAAATGCTTCTCGCTGGTGACCAGCGGACGGAAAGTGATGCACTCGCACATGGCCTATTTCTGCAACCTTTATAAGGAGGCGGCCGAAGAGGGTGGTGTGAAACTCTGTGCCTCGATGGGGCTTCTTGACGAGGAGCAGCTGCAGCAGTTGTGGGACTCTGGTGTGCGCCGGTATCATTGCAACCTTGAGACCTCGAAATCATATTTTGCGAAACTTTGCACCACCCACAGCGTCGATGACAAACTGCAGACAATAAAAAAGGCCCGTGAGATAGGATTCGAGATATGCAGCGGTGGAATCATCGGCATGGGTGAGTCGATGAGAGACCGTCTGGAACTTGCTGCTGAAGCCCGCGATGCGGGAGCCACTTCCATTCCTGTCAACATTCTTCAGCCCATCAAGGGCACTCCGCTTGAGAATACCGAGCCAATATCGGAAGATGAGATAATGCGTTCGGTGGCGCTGATGCGTCTTGTGGCTCCGAAATGCACATTCCATTTCGCCGGGGGCAGGGCACGGCTCTCGCATGAGGCCATGGCGGCAATACTGCGCGGTGGCGCCAACGGCGCGCTTGTAGGCGACATGCTCACCACTATCGGCAACAAGATAGATGACGATTACCGCCTTTTTGAAGAGACGGGATACAGACTCAACTGAAGCCAACCACATTCTGAGTATATCATAACACGCACGGCCCGCGCACTTCTGAAAAGTGGCGCGGGCCGAGTGTGTCATACTAGTGTGTCATACCACATGAGTGTGTATCCTCAGAGTAGAGCCAGCATTTCCTGATGGCGTGCGAGGGTGTCGACGCTTGTGATTCTGTCGTTCTCGATAAGGTCGGCGAGAGCTGCGGATTTCTGCCTGACTGTATCCGGATTGTCCATATAGTTCCTGAGGTTGGTTTTGATCCATATCGACTGAAGACGGTCAAATCTGCTGTCGGCTTCCGAGAGTCTCCGCTCCATTTCGGAGATGCTTTCTGATGTCATTGTCTCTTTCAGACACTCCGCGGGCAACACCTGGCCTGCAAGGTCAACCCAGCGGCCCCGGGCCTCCGTTGAGCCTGCATGGAAGTCTTCATCCTGACTGAATGTAGTGAGGTCGATGTATCTGCACAACGCCATATCATATAGATCGCGACCTTTGCGCAAAGACTTTCGGCTTATAGTAAGCCCATGCCAGACTATGCCGCTTTCGTCATCATCTCCGGAGGCGGTGTCGATATCCTCCATCATTTGCAATGCCTGGAGCATGGCGTCGGCCGTAGCCGGATTGAAAATAGCGAACGTGATGCGGTCGTGGAGCGGTATGTCATAATCTTTGCGCCGGTCGCGCTGAGGCCACTTCTCCATGTCGCGTTTCAGCCCGAAACTTTTCAGCATGGCACCCGGAACGACAGTGGTCTTTCCGCTGTCGTCGCCGAAGAGATATGAGAATGGCAGGGCGGAAGTGTCGGGGTGTGTTTTGTGGGTGCCCATCACAAGCGAGTAGGCGCCGATGCGTGAGCCGTGCATAATATATGAGTTTGACGCGGTCTTCACACCGCGCTCAAGCACACCCCAGTGCGCCGGTCCGAGCTTATACATGTGGTTGCTCATGTTTGTTGCCGAGCCGGCATTCATGAAACTTGTCTGGCAACCGATAAGCAGTGTGCTCTTGTGCATGCTCACCGTGTACGGGCCGGCAAGCACGGCGCAAGCCTCGCCGTTTTCCATGCTGCAGTTGGCGAAGAAAAGTGAGTCGTGCGATGTGAATCCCTTGTCGAGAACCACACCTTGTCCGGCGTAGGTGTTGCGCAGCAGGCATCCTCCTTTGACCGTGGCATCCTCTATTATGAAATTTTCCGCATCCACTCCGTGCCCTACAAAGGTGGCCTGCGGTCCGGACGTGGAATTGCCTACTATCGACCCGTTGTGCAGGCGCGCGGCTCCCTCGATCCTCACACCGCTCCATATTCTGACATCGGATATCACCCCGCTGTCGATTATCGTCACATTGTCGCCTATCTCCGGCATGTCGTGTTCCAATGAGGCTATATGGCTGTCGATGAGTGGAAACAATTTTGCCCTCGCGTATTCCGGCATACGTGCGCAGAGTGTTGCGATCTGTGCGGATATGCCGGGATATATCCTGACGATGCTGTGGCCGGTCTCGTCAAGCACGTCGATGTCTGTGCCGACACCGAAAGAGGCTTCCGGTGAGCGGGATATACGTGCCACATTCCCGATTCTCACGTTGTCGCCAATACGGATATCGCACAGTCCGCCGGGCACGTTGATTATCTCCGCGCCTGAACCGATACTGACGCTGCCGGCGAATCTGACATTCCGAATCTTCCGGAGATCCGTTTTCTCTGAAATCCGGATCCGGCTCCAGTCGTCGCAGAAGCATCCCTGGCTCTCAAGTTGCAGTATCTCGCTATTCTTCGTCATATTTCTGGAATAGAAAATCATTGTAGGGGAATCTTTCCACATGAATTTCTTTCGCTTTCTGATAGAGAAGTTCCTTAAGCTGGTCGATATTGGTCTTTTCCTTGGCCGAGATAAACACGCAGTTGTTGTTCATCTTGGCCATCCAAGACTTCTTGAAGTCGTCGAGCGACATGTTGGCTCTTGTGGCTGGTGTCAGATCGTCCGGGTCCTTCGGCGTGTAGGTGAAGGCGTCAATCTTGTTGAATACCAGTATCACCGGTTTTTTGGCGGCTCCGCATACCTCGTTGAGCGTTTTCTCCACGACCTCTATCTGCTCCTCAAACTGCGGATGACTCACGTCGACCACATGCAGAAGCAGATCGGCTTCCCTTACCTCATCAAGAGTGGACTTGAACGAGTCTACCAGATGTGTGGGCAGTTTTCGTATGAACCCTACCGTGTCGGTGAGAAGGAAGGGGAGATTGTCGATGGTCACCTTTCTCACAGTGGTGTCGAGGGTGGCGAAGAGTTTGTTCTCGGCAAAGACATCGCTTTTGCTCAGCAGATTCATCAGAGTGGACTTGCCCACGTTGGTATAGCCCACAAGAGCCACACGCGTGAGTTTGCCGCGGTTTTTGCGCTGTATGCTTTTCTGCTTGTCGATATCCTTGAGTTCCTCTTTGAGCCTGGATATTTTATCAAGTATGATACGGCGGTCGGTCTCTATCTGCGTTTCGCCCGGTCCGCGCATGCCGATACCGCCACGCTGGCGTTCGAGGTGGGTCCACATGCGGGTGAGGCGCGGCAGCAGATACTGGTACTGTGCGAGTTCCACCTGTGTGCGTGCGGTCGCGGTCTGTGCGCGTTTGGCGAAGATGTCGAGAATAAGGCTCGTACGGTCGAGTATCTTCACTTTCAGCTCCTTCTCGATGTTGAGCACCTGTTTCGACGAAAGGTCGTCGTCGAAGATCACGAGTCCTATCTCGTGGTCTTCTACATACTGGCGTATCTCTTCAAGCTTCCCGGTGCCGACATATGTGCGCGGATTGGGATAGTCGAGTTTCTGTATGAACCGCTTCTCGGGCTCCGCCCCCGCTGTGTGGGCGAGAAACTCGAGTTCGTCGAGATATTCGTTGCATTTTGTCTCGCTCTGCTTCTGAGTAACGAGGCCTACGAGAACAGTGCGTTCGTTTTCTTCCTTATTTATAATATTGTCTTCTATCATATTTTATTTAAATTTCGCCTTGAGGGGGTGAAATTTAAGGTTTAAGGTTTAAGGTTTTAGGTTTATTCAGGCCAGTCTCCGCAGAATGTCGGTGAGCAGTCTCCAGAACTCGCCGACCGAGGGTATGTTGGCCTTTTCGTTGGGGCTGTGTATGTCTTTCAATGTAGGGCCGAATG
Organism: uncultured Porphyromonadaceae bacterium; assembly: GCA_900555915.1. Lineage (GTDB taxonomy): Bacteria > Bacteroidota > Bacteroidia > Bacteroidales > Muribaculaceae > Lepagella. The sequence goes on from USNC01000029.1 coordinate 7,496, forward strand.
AAATCATGTCCATTCCGGGCATTTTCTCAAGGAATATTCCGCATTCGAGTCCGGCGTGGAGCGCCTCTACCTTCGGAGTGTGTCCGAAAAGGCTCTCATAGCTTTCCACCGCTGTCCTGAGGAGTTTGCTTTCCGGATTCGGCGCCCATCCTACGCTCGGATCGTTGCATTCCACACTGCACCCGATATTTTCGTAGAGGGCGGTGATGCGCTGCGTGATTTCCTCACGGCGGCTGTCGACCGAAGAGCGCTGATGGGTGGTGATGACAATCTCATCGGGAGAAGTCTTGTGCACCGATGCGAGATTTGAGGAGGTCTCCACAAGTCCAGGCACGGCCAGACTCATGCCCTGCACGCCGTTGGGCGTTCCGAAGATTGTGGATATCAGCGGCATCACGTACGCCTCGTCGATCATTTTCTCCGCAGGTTCTGTCCTGGTGGCTGTGAATGTGAATGCGGGTGACTCCGCAAGTTTCAGCTCATCGTGTATTGTGGTGTCGAATCTTACAGCCATCTCCTCAAACCTTCCGGTGTCCGAAGCCGGTACTCCCACGATGGCCTTGGCCTCACGCGGTATGGCGTTGGGCAGACCTCCACCCTGGAAATCGCTGAGCAGTACCGATCCGAGTTCCTTGTCTGTTTCCCAAAGGAATCGGGCGAGAATCTGGTTGGCGTTGCCGCGTCCTAAATGAATCTCCATGCCTGAGTGGCCGCCTTTGAGATGGTTGATGTGCACCTCATACCATGCGTATCCTTCGGGCGATGCTGTCTCCTCGACCGGATATGTGGCCACGGTGCAGAGTGAACCGGCGCATCCGATCACTATCAGCCCTTGCTCCTCGGAGTCAAGGTTGAGAAGTATGCGGCCGCTGATCAGGCTTGCGTCAAGACCGTTGGCACCGGTGAGTCCCTGCTCCTCGTCTACGGTGAAGAGTGCCTCTATAGGACCGTGGACGATGTCCGGGTCGATCATCACCGCCATTGCCGAGGCGCAACCCAGACCGTTGTCGGCGCCGAGAGTCGTGCCTTCGGCCCGCACCCAGTCGCCTTCCACTACGGTGTGGATGGGGTCGGTGAGGAAGTTGTGTGTTGAACCGCTGGTCTTTTCCGCCACCATGTCCTGATGGCCTTGAAACACCACTGTCGGGGCGTTCTCATGGCCCGGTGTGGCGGGGCAGTACATCACTACGTTGCCCACTTCATCTGTGGCATACCTGAGATTATGGCGTTCGGCCCATCCGGTCAGAAACTCCTTCATTTTATCGAGATGATGGGTAGGGCGGGGCACTTTGGTTATTTCTTCGAAGCATTGCCACACAAGCTTCGGGTTGAGATCTTTCAGCGACATGGTGATAATTCTAAATAAATAAGTTTTGATGTTTCATTCCCGCCACGCGGGGCGGTGTGATTATTCTTCGGCCTTGTATCGGGCGTATTCCTTGGCCATGCGGGTGTGATAGCCGCGTCTGGCATAGGAGGGGCCGTTGTATTTTCTGGCAAAAGTCTTCCAGTCTTTTTTCTGCAGACTTTCCTGCATACCGGCGTTGCGGATGAATGAGACGAATAGTTCGAGCTGGCTGTGCTCTGATTCGCACATCTTCTCCACCATTTCTTCAACGCTTTCGCAGCCGCAAAGTTTATAATGGGCACCGCCTATCTGAAACATTCCCCAGTATGTGCCCATATCTGCCGCGTCGGCATTCTTTTTTCTGGCATTGACCAGTGCGGTCCATTCCTTACGGGCGTATCCGGTAAGCCCTTCTGGAACCTTGCCGTCGGGAATCTTTCTTCCCTTTGTCTTTTTGCTGTATCGGTTGAACAGCGACTGGCTGTAGTTGGCCACAGGCACTCCCGGGGCCCAGAATCCCTGCAGCTTGCTTCCAGCTTCAATCTTCACCACAGCCTTGATGGCTGCCACTTCCACCCCCAACTCCTCAGCCGCCTGGCGGAAGTCGTCTTCGGTCAGTTTGGTGTAGCGGTCGTCGGCCGATGCCTCGGTCTCGCTCTGCTGTTCGGCTGCGATCACAGTCTCCACCAGATCAAGGATCTCGGAGCCGGATGCGGCCGGAGTCTGCGCCTTAGCAGCGCAGACTCCGGATAAGAGTATGGTGGAGATCAGAAGCTCCCGTCTCATGACTTGGCCACTTTTTCAAGTGTCAGGCAGAGATGGCGCCAGAATTTGTCGACTGTCGGTATGAGCAACTGTTCGTCGGGCGAATGCACTCCGGTCATGGTAGGTCCGAAACTTACCATGTCGAGGCCGGGATATTTAGCAAGGAACAGGCCGCATTCAAGACCTGCATGAATGGCCTTGATGGCAGGCTTTACCCCGAACAGTTCCTCATAAGCCTCGGCCGAGAGTTTCATGATCGGCGACTGCATGTTGGGAGCCCAGCCGGGATAGCCGTCGGAATGGTCTACTGTGGCCCCTGCGAGCTGGAACACGGCCTCGACCTGTCCGGCTATGTCATATTTGCGGCTTTCCACGCTCGAACGCTGCGATGTGGTCACCTTTATCCTGCTGTTTTCCTCCATCTTTACAGCGGCGAGGTTGGTGGAAGTTTCCACCAGACCCTCGAGGTCACGGCTCATGGATATCACTCCGTGGGGTGCGCAGTAAAGCGCTCTCACCAGGGCGAGCGATGTGTCCTGGTCGATGCAGTATTCCGGGCGTTCGGCGGGTTCGATGTCGATCTTTATTGAAGGCTCGATTCCGGCATATTCATTCTTTATCTCTTTAGCGTAGCTGCAGAGGGAGTCTTTCACATTCTGTTCGAGTGCGGTCTCGATGCCGAATACCGCATAAGCCTCGCGCGGGATGGCGTTGCGGAGGTTGCCGCCGTCAAACATCACAAGCTGCATGTTCCATTTCTGCGCGCAGTCCCATAGGAAGCGGGCCACGAGTTTGTTGGCGTTGGCGCGTCCGAGATGTATGTCGCCTCCGGAGTGTCCGCCGAGCAGCCCCGTCACGCTGACCTTGAGATAAGTGAAGTGGTCGGGAGCCAGCGAACGTTTGTAGTCGAACCATGCGGTGGTGTCGATTCCGCCGGCGCATCCCACGAAGATCTCTCCGTCGTCTTCAGAGTCGAGATTGATGAGGATGTTGCCTCCGAGCATCCCTT
>USNC01000030.1 GCA_900555915.1 uncultured Porphyromonadaceae bacterium
TCGTTTTATAAAATAAATATAGGAGTTAAGATGGAATATGTCAGTTTAAAATGTCTCATCTGTCTTATCTCGCTATTATTTCAATCTTATCAGACTTAAGTTCGGGGGATGACGCCGTCACCGAGACCGGACCGGCAGAACCGTCGCTCTGCACTATCAAGAGCGCCTTGCCATAGAAAGCCTTGCGGGAATCGGCCTTGAAGGGTTCGAGCGATATGGGACTGCCGTTGTCGACACCTACGTTACGCCCGCTGCCTTCCACTACGAAAGAGATCTTATTTTCAGCAAGAGGGCATAAATTGCCGTCCTTGTCGACCACTTCGACCAGCACATAGCTGAGGTCGTCGCCGTCGGCCGCTATCACATTGCGGTCAGGGGTAAGCCTTACGGCATACGGCTCTGACGCCGTGCGCACGACAGCGCGCTTCACTTCCCTGCCATCCCTGCGGCTGACAGCCTCAAGCACGCCCGGCTCAAAGGGTACCCGCCACGACATATGGAAGACATCCTTTTCCGGACGGCGGACGCCGAGCGACCTGCCATTGAGGAAAAGCTCTACCTCATCGGCGTTGCTGTAGTAGGCCCAGACATCGACATCCTCACCTTCCTTCCAATTCCAGTGGGGGAAGAGATGCAGCACATCGACCTCAGGATTCCAGCGGCTCTGATACAGATAGTAGGAATCCTTGGGATTGCCGGCGAGATCGACGATGCCGAAATATGAGCTGCGCGCCGGCCAGCCGAACGGCGTCGGCTCGCCAAGATAATCAAAACCGGTCCATACGAACTGTCCCATTATGAACTCATTGTTATCAACCTGCCTCAGCGATTCCTCATGGGTCGAGCCCCATGGCACATGGCAGTTATCGTAGGAAGAGCATGAGAAAGAGGGATCCTCAAAGGGTTTGTCCCACCTCTCGGGCCAAATATACATTGAATCGGATGGCATGCGGTAGTAGCCGCGCGTCTGGAGCGCCGACACGCTCTCGGTGATTACGAACGGTTTGCCAGGGAAATTGGCGGGCACATCCTTGAAATTCTCATGGTGATAGTTATATCCGATTATGTCGAGCGCGCCTGATCGGAAAAGGTGATTGCCGGGATCAGGCTCATTGCATCCGGCAGTGACGGGGCGCGAGGGGTCGAGAGCCCTTGTCATGTCGGCGAGTTTTTTGGTCAAAAGAGAATTGACCGACATCTCACCGTCCTCACGGGCGAGCATATCGCTGGAATGGCCGAAGTTGAGGATAAGGTTGGCCTGCTCAAGCGAGAGCGTATCGGCGCTGGCATCTCCCCATTGCTCCAGCACCTCATTGCCGATGCTCCAGATTATGATGGAAGGATGATTTCGGTCGCGCTCTATAAGATCTGTCAGGTCCCGCTCATGCCACTCGGGGAAATAGCGGGCATAGTCGTGGGACGTCTTTTTCTTGCGCCACATGTCGAAAGTCTCGTCCATCACCATCAGGCCGAGCGAATCGCAGAGTTCAAGGAGTTCGGGAGCGGGAGGATTGTGAGAACTGCGTATGGCATTAGCGCCCATAGCCTTCATTATCTTCAGCTGGCGCGCAATCGCCGCCTTGTTGACCACGGCTCCGAGCGCCCCCGCGTCGTGGTGCAGGCACACGCCGTTGATCTTCATGCGCTCGCCATTGAGAGAGAACCCTTTGCGGGCATCGAAATCCAGAAAGCGGAAACCGGTCTTAGTAGCCATACGGTCGGCGACGCGGCCATCCACCTCTATGGTATTCACCACAGTGTAGAGATGCGGATTCCTCACCGACCATAGCTGCGGGTCAGCCACAGTGACCGGACAATCCACCACAGTCTCCTGCCCGGGTGCGAATTCCCTCGCCTCGGAGACACCGGCCACTTTGCGTCCGTCAGGCGAGATCACCTCCACCTTCAGGACAGCGCGCACCGGATGACTGAGATTGTTGACAACGTCGGTGTGTATGTCGAGCACAGCGGCATCGCTGTCCACTTTCTTCTGCTCTACAAACACTCCCCAAGTGGCGATGTGCAGCGGGTCGAGCACACGCAGCCAAACATGGCGGTATATGCCGCAACCGCTGTACCATCTGGAATTCGGCTGCTCCGCATTGTCGACCCTTACCGCAATCACATTCCGTCCGGGATGAAGCCAGGGGGTCAGGTCGTAGCTGAAAGATGCGTAGCCATAGGGTCGGGTGCCGAGTTCATGACCATTGATAAAAACAGTCGAATTCATATACGCGCCGTCGAAATCGACATATACCTGCTTTCCATTCCAGTCGGCAGGCATGGTGAACGACTTGCGATACCAACCCACACCGCCGGGGAGCGCGCCGCCACCGGTGCCCGACGGATTGTCTTTGCTGAATTCGCCCTCAATGGCCCAGTCGTGGGGAAGATCGAGCGGGCGCCAGGAAGAGTCGTCTGCACCGGGCTCCGAATAGGCTACGGAGTCACCGAGGGTGAACTTCCAGCCCTTGTCGAAAGAGACGGCACGGGAGTCGGTAGCCGCCCGCGCCGCCAAGGCGCAGACAGCCACTACTGCCGATAGAGTAAGAACGCGTATGCAATCAAGGAGTTTCAATGCAATGGTCTTATTAAAAAATAACTACATCAAAGTTTCACTTCAGTTTTCTCGCCGTCGTATTTTACAGCTATGCCCCTGTTGGCTCGGTCGTAAGGCACGGGATGCGAGGGCGACACCTTTATGACATTGAACGTGCGGCTCTCCAGCATTCCGGGGAAGGAGCCCTTACGTTCGCCTATGGTCAGCGTGGAGGTAGAGTTGTCGAACGAGAATGGAATCATGGCGTATGCGCCCTTCTCGTAATTATAGTTGAGATTCTCATCCTCATAGAGGGTGAACTCCCCGTTCTCGCCTTCGTAGACGTAGAGATTGATCACGTCGGCCTGCTTCTGGTCGGCATACTGCATCTCAGGGCCGAATGGCACTATTGCACCGGAGCGCACGAAGAGAGGCATCCGCTCGTAGGGCGCCGGCATCATTTTAGTCTCGCCGCCGTCGCTCACGACCTTTCCGGTGTAGAAATCATACCATATGGAACCCTTCGGGAAATATACCTCACGCGAACGCGCGTCGTACTGATATACGGGAGCGACGAGGAACGCATTGCCGAACATGTACTGGTCGCCGATGTTGCGTGTGGCCTTGTCGGCAGTGAACTCAAGCACCATCGGGCGCATCACTGTATAGTCGTCGAAATGGGTCTTGCCTGCGAGCGAATATATGTAAGGCATGAGGTCATAGCGGAGGTTGGTGTAGTAGACCACCGACTTATAAGCGGGATGACTCTCGGGAGCGATGTTGAAAATCTCGCGGTACGGCCACTGGCCATGCGCACGGAAAAGGGGAGAGAACGCGCCGAACTGATACCAGCGGGTGTTGAGCTCGCGCCATTCCTTAAGGTCGGCGTTTTCCTTACCGGTCTTCTGATAATCGGCCTGAGCCTTCACGTAGCGGTCTTCCACGCAGAAACCGCCGATATCCATGGTCCACCAGGGGATTCCGCTCATTGCGAAGTTAAGGCCAGCCGAGATCTGCGCCTTCATGTCTTCCCAGCGTGTGGCGATGTCGCCGCTCCATGTGGCTGTGGAATAACGCTGCTGTCCGGCGAAACCGGAACGTGTCAGCAGGAACACCCGTTTGTCGGGATCCACGCCGCGCTGTCCGTTGTAGATAGCATCGGCATTCTCAAGCGCATAGGCATTGAAATATTTAGTAGACGGGCCGAGAGCCGTGGGAGTGATCAGATCCTTACGATACTGGATGTCGGTGCAGTCGCGTATATTGGGTTCGGAAGCGTCCATCCACCAAGCGTCGATACCGAGAGGCATGTAGTGGTCGTTGATCTGGCTCCAGAAAAGTTTGCGTGCTTCCGGATCGTAGGCATCATAGAATGAGCTCAGATAGCCGGGGCCTACCCAGTCGCGGATGCTGTCGCGGACCGGCAGCTTATACATCCAGCCGTTTTTATCAAATTCCTTGTAATGATCGGTGGTGACATAGAATTTAGGCCATACGGAAATCATCACGCGTGCATTCATGTCGTGGATTGTGTCGACCATACCTTTGGGGTCGGGGAAGCGGGCGCGGTCAAACTCGTGGCTACCCCAAGAATCCTCTTTCCAGTGAAGCCAGTCGATGACGATATTGTCGATAGGGATGTTGCGCTTGCGGAACTCCGCCAGCGTGGACAGTACTTCCTCCTGAGTGTTGTATTTCTCACGGCTCTGCCAGTAGCCCATAGCCCACTTAGGCATGACCGGCGCCTTGCCGGTGAGCTGCCGGTAGCCGGCGATCACGTCGTCCATATCGTCGCCATAGACGAAATAATAGTCAATGCCATCCTGCATCTCTCCCCACCAGCTCATCTGCATCTGGTCTTTTGGGTCGCGCGGGTCATACACCCTGAGTCCGCAGTATGCGACGCTTCCGTTGGGTTCCCACTCTATACGAATCGGGGTGCGTTTTCCGGCCTCGAGCTGCGCCGAGAATTTGAAACTGTTGGGGTTCCATGCCGTGCGCCAGCGCTCAGGCACCACCTCCTTGCCGTCGATAAACACCTTCTGATATCCGGAATAGTAGAGGATGAACTTATATTCGCCTGATTCAGAAGCCTCGATCTCACCCTCATAAGTGACATGGCTACCGGCGAAATTGAAATTCCGGGGGAGATTGACCACATGGCTGAGATCGCCACGGATGAGATGCTCGAAATATATGGAGTCTTCGCGCTGCACGAGAGTGCCTTCATTACTGTCGGCAGGCACATAGGTTCCTGTGAGGGCGCCTTCCTTACCATCCTTGTCGAAGAGTTTGAACACGCCGCCGAGCTGCTTATATTCCTCGGGATTGCCCCATCGGCAGAGAGAATAGCTGTCCCAGAGAATGCCGTAGTTGTCGGTCGAGATCACGAAAGGAACAGACACCTTCGTGTTGTATTGGAAAAGTTCCTCGTTCTTTCCCTTATAGTTGAACTCGTCGCTCTGATGCTGACCGAGACCATAAATGCCCTCGTCGTCGGACAAAGACTCGAACACCTGGCGCACAGTATATCCTTTGGTGCCCTCCACCTCGATCGGAGAGAACTCACGGCCACCGTCGGCCTCCGCCAGGATCAGTTTCCCGTCCTTGTCGTAGAATTTCACGTCGCCCGAAGTCCTGGACACCGTGGCGCGGACAGCCGCCGTCACCACCGAGACGGAGGAATCTGTCTCCTCCACCTTGAAATCGACCTTTTCCTTCTGCGGGACGACACAGAGGCTCGTGTCGTTTGAGAAAGACTTGTCGGGGGTAGCCGACACGCGGATGATCTTGTCGTGGAGCACCTGCAGGCGAACCTTGCGCACAGCGTTCTCGCCCGAAGGGTCGACATTGACCACGATGCCGTTAGACTCGGTGGTGTAGCCATCGGAGCCACACGACGCGAGCGCCGCGAGCGCCGCAGCCGCCAAAAGGGGGAAAGACAGGAAATGAGTTTTCATCTATAATATTGATTTTAATGTGTCATGTTTGCCGTCTGATTACCGTATCAGGCCACATCTGCACTCATGCGCCCACTGCCTACGTATATGCACCTGCGCGTACGAGAGCGTAGAAGCCCCGATCACGGATGCAAAGTTACAAATAAAAGCCGACATCCGGCGGCCCATATGTTTACATAGGGTGCACCGGATGTCACGGACGGCGACAGAATGTTGCCTAAAGGGGTATTATTTGTTAAACTCCCTGTTTTTCTTGATATTCCGAGGGGGAGACACCATACTCAGCCTTGAAATATCTGCTGAAGTATTTCGGATTGTTGAAGCCTGTTCGGTAGGCGATTTCGGCCACGTTCAACTGGCTCTCGCGCAGATATTGCGCGGCACGCTTCAGGCGCATGACGCGTATGAACTCGATAGGCGACTTACCGGTGAGCGCAAGAAGTTTCTTATACAGATTAACCCGGCTCATGCCCATATGCGCGCTCAGTTCCTCAACCGAGAGTTCGGAGCGCGACATATTCTGCTCCACATATTTCACCGCTTTGGCCACGAGCTGCTCATCAAGGGGTGTAATCTCGATATCGCACGGAGTAGGTTCGATCCTCGTGCCTTTTAGTCCGCGCCGTCGCAAAGACAGGAGATGCCTGATCTTCAATCCGAGCACCTCATTATTGAAAGGTTTCGTCACATAGTCGTCGGCGCCGAGTGTGAGACCTTCTATGACCGCCCCCACATCACGCTTTGCAGTGAGCAGAATGAGCGGAATATCCACGGTGTGCGGGTCAGCCTTCATGGCGCGGCAAAGCTGAATGCCGTCGACATGGGGCATCATGACATCGCTCACCACGATGTCGAACCTCGAGGCAGCGAGCAGTTCCAGAGCCGCCGCCCCGTCGGGAGCCGTAGTCACCTCATAGGAGCCGGAGAACTCATCGCGCAGGAAATCGGTCAGGTCATGATTGTCATCTACAAATAGAACGCGCGGTCTTCCGCCGTCAGCCTGCGCCGCCGACGGAGCGTCCGGAGCATTTGCGGCCACATGCGACGCGCCACGGTCGGGCAAGACAATCGTGAACACAGCCCCATGCGGACTATTGTCGGCGACCGAGACGGAGCCTCCATGCAGCCGCACGTATTCCTGCACAAGGCTGAGTCCTATGCCCGAACCGCTGATATGTCCGCTCTGCGAGGCACTTCTGAAAAAACGGTCGAACACGCGCGCCTTGTCTTCATCAGCCACGCCGCCGCCGGAATCGGCCACCGAGATGCCCACCATCCCGTCGGCGACGTCCACAGCCACGTGTATATCGCCGCCATCAGGGGTGTATTTAATGGCATTCGATATGAGATTCATGATAGACTTGCGCAGTTTGTCGTCGTCAAATTCCATCTCATGGCTTTCGACAGAGGCACTGAAAGACAGATTTATTTTCCTGCGGTCGGCGATATCGGCGAACCGGTCGGCCACATCCCTCACCGTCTTCACCACATCGCCTGAAGCAAGGCTCAGTTTCAGCCCGACCATCTCATTTTTCCGGAAATCGAGAAGCTGGTCTACGAGCGACATCAGGCCCCTGGCATTGCTGCGCACAGTGTTGAGCCTCCTTATGTCCCTTTCGTCGCGGTTTTCCTTAAGCATGGATTCCACCGGCGACATGATTAATGTGAGGGGGGTGCGCAAGTCGTGGCTTATATTTGTAAAGAACTTGAACTTGAGCTGATTCAGTTCCTCGTGCTTGCGGTCCTGCTCCTCCTTGGAACTTCGCATGACGGCTTCCCTCTCCCTGCGTCTGACATAGAATATCACCCAGACCACGAGAGCGCATGCCAGCGCCGCATATAATATCTTAGCCCAAAGGGATGCATAGAACGGGGGCAGGATGTGTATCTTCAGCACACTCTCCTCCGACGACGGTATGCCATCGTTGTTGACAGCCCTGACACGCAGCACATATTTGCCAGGCGAGAGATTGGTGTAGCTCACCCAGTTGTAGCCTTCAGGGAGTTCGGTCCATTCGGCGTTGAAGCCATCGAGCCTATATGAGTAGCGGGTCTTCTCCGGCATTATGTAGTCGTCGGTGGCAAGCGATATTGCAAATTCATTCTGGCTGCTCTTCAAAGTGATCTCGCTTAGATGGTCAAGGCTCTTCGGGAGAAGCACGATCCCGTCATATTCACGGCCCACGGCCACTTCCTTGTTGTAGAGATACAGGTCGGTGAATGTCACTTTCGGCACAAAAGTATTGAGCAGTATGTCTTCATGCCTGATGCTGTTGATACCGAAAAGTCCGCCCACGAGCACCTCTCCGTCAGGGAGACGGCAGAAAGAGCGCTGGTTGAAATCGCACTTCTGGAGCCCGTCGCTGTCGTCGTATTTACGTATATCGAATTCGAGACGGCCATCTGCGCCGCCCACGACGGGTTTGACGTTGACAAGTGTGCTTCCCGCCGAAATCCACATTGAGTTGTCGCGGTCCTCGATAATGCCGCATATGAAACGATAGAAATTGTCGGAGCCGAGAGGCACGTTTGTGATTGTGTCGCGTTCGGGATCGTAGACATCAAGGCCATCGCGGGTGGCGACCCATACGAGACCGCGGCTGTCGACCAGCACCTGGTTGATATTCTGATTGGAAAAGAGCTGCTTTCCGCTTTTCGATCCATTTAGGCGGGAAATCCGTCCGGAAGCGATGTCGAAGACAGACATTCCCTCGGACGTGCCTATATAGACGTTTCCTTTCCCATCGGGCGAGATCGAGCTCACATACCTCGACACGAGGCCGGAATTGGAAGTATCATAAGTGACGAATGAGTTGTCGTCCGGGTCAAATATCTGGATACCGCCATCGAGTGTGGCAATCATGATGCGTCTGCCATCGAGACTCAGCAATCCCCATATATTGCGTGAGACAAGACCGTCTGACACTCCGAAAGAACGCATGGCCCCATCGCGAATACATTTCAAACCGCCGTCGTAGGTCCCGACCCATACAGTGCCATCGGGCATCGCAAGCAGCGACACCACCGCATTCTGATCGTCAGAGTCCTTATACGATTCAACAATATTGAAAGCCGAATCAAGACGATACACACCATCGGCATCAGTGCCCACCCAGAGGCAACCACCGGGACCGGTCGTGATGCAGTTGACATCGGGCAGCCGATGGAAACCGAACTTGAACAGACTCTCACTATATAATGCCGCTCCCTTCTTACGGGTGCCGACCCACATGGTTCCGGTCTTGTCTTCCATGAGTGCGGTCACAGTATTGGCGGGGAGTGTGCTGTCGTCAAATTCCGAAGACTTAAGCACCGCCACGGCCCCGGTCTTGTCGATTACCGCCACACCCTTGTGGTCATATCCCACCCATATCCGGCCCTTATGGTCCTGAGCAGCCGCCTTTACCTTGCCTGCAGGCCATTGGCGCCCTGCGATATTGTCGATCCATTCCTTTCTTGCGGGACTGCAGGCAAACAGACCGGACTCACCATAAATCCATATCAGGCCATCGCGGTCGGCCATCATGCCATACACCATATCCGGGAAACTGCCTGAAAGAGGAACATCCATCACGTCCGCCACAGTCATATTGCCCGCATTAATGATGATGAGCCGCCCTTTTCGGCTTACAGCGTATACCACCCGACCATCCTGAGGGACTATGATATCAGTCACCTCATCGTCGCCGAGGAGAGAGGCCGAGCCTTCAACGGTCCTGGCGCCCTCCTGCCCGGAGCAGCGATAGATACCTTTGTCCTTTACCGCACACCATATGCCGGAGTCAGCAATTCTAATCCTGACGGGCTCACCGTTGATTCCGCATGCCCTCAGCACGGACTCCACATTCCGGTCAAACTTCTCGGTTGCCGGGTCGAAGATGGAGTACGAGTCGCCGGCCCTTACCCATAGGCGTCCGTCGGGGGCTTTCTGGATATCCTCCACGAAATTGTCATGGATAGATGTGGAGTCGGATTTGTCGCATACAAAAGACTGGACCCGGTAGCCGTCGTAACGGTCAAGCCCGGAGGCGGTGCCGATATACACAAGGCCATCGTCATCCTGGAAAATGGTGTTCACCATCTTGCTCGACAGATCCTCGTTGTGAGGCAAAGTCCTGAACTGATACGCGCCCGACATGCCGCACGGAATCAAGGCGGCGATGACTGCGATGATATAGGAAAGCGAATTTTTCATGTAGACACGTTTTTCGGCTCCGCCACACACCGGACAGAGCGCCACTCCTTGGAGCCATTCTGCAAAATTAATGAAAAAACCGCAAATCGCGTATCATTTCCGCATATGTTGTAGGGCATAAATCGCCGGATTCTTAAAGGATGTGTCAGCGGGCAGCGTCGGAAGACAGCGACTTGCTGACTGTGACGAGCCAGACGCCGGAGAATATGAGCACCACGGCGACCACTTTCATGAGAGTGATATGGTCCATTCCTAACCATATGCCTACACCTGTAGCTACGATGGGCTGGATGTAGTTGTACATTCCGACTATCGTGGGGCGCAGGTTTTTCTGGCCTATCATTATGCAGATGTAGGCGATATATGTGGCTCCGACCACCACCGCCGCTATTCCGGCCCATTCCGCAGCGCTGATATCCGCCCAACGTGTAGAGACAATCACCGGGGATGTGGCCGTAAGCGACACCACAGCCGCCGACAGGAACATCCATTTCATTATCGTCACCAGCGAATACTTTCGAATGAAGTTGCGGTAGAGCGTCAGATAGAGCGCATAACTCAGCTGAGCCATCAGCACTATCACATCTGTCTCTTATACACATCTGACGCT
>USNC01000031.1 GCA_900555915.1 uncultured Porphyromonadaceae bacterium
ATGCAGGCAATGACCCCATCACACTCAAGATGCCTTCGGGAATAAAGGCATGGATGAAAGCACTGGTGCCGCTCCCCGGCGGCGACGGCACAATAGCCACCGAGAGCACAAATGTGGAGGGCAACACATTGGGTACCTGGAATTTCAGCCTCGAATGGATTCCGGCGTCAGACTGGAAAGTCAAGGCCTACTGGCAGCACTTCTTTGAAGACCACTCCATGATGTGGATTCAATTCCCGTGGAAAGACGGTCTCTGGGGTGCGCAGGCATGGCTGCCGCGAAATCCTTTTGTGAAGTCGGTGGTGGCTGAGTTCCTTTACTCCAAGTTCCAGTCAGGACCTGTATATAACGACACATCCACGGAGGTTCCGGAGCAGGTGTCGGGCGTGGACCGTTACTACAACCACTCCCTGTATCCCGGTTGGATGCACTGGGGCATGGGCATTGGAAATCCTTTCTTCGTCTCGCCCATATATAATGCCGACCATCAGCTCATTTTCAAGGCCACCCGCAATGTCTCCTGGCATCTCGGTGTCAGCGGCTCGCCGATGCAGGGACTTGACTGGCGTCTGCTTCTCAGCAACACCCGCAGCTGGGGCGAATACATGTATCCGTTCAGCGACGTGCGCCGGATGTGGAATTTCCTCGCCGAGGTGAAGTGGCGTCCTTCAAAACTTAAGAATCTGGAGTGCATGGCATCCGTGGCTTTCGACCGTGGCAACCTCGTTGGCGACAATTTCGGCGTGCTTCTCGGAGTAAGGTATGATCTTCCGGTTCGTTTTCGGAAATAATCTGATAATAAGAATGATATGAATAGATTAATTCAATGCCTGTGTGTCGCGCTTCTCGCGCTTGCCGCTGCGGCAATACCTGTGTCTTGTTCGAAAGCATCGCATAACGGCGACCTCGACGGCCAGTGGCAGGTGATGCAGGTGGTAAGCGGCGGTGAGGATGTGGTCTTCCCTGAAGGTGAGATATATTACTATAATTTCTATCTCCATACTTTCCAGCTGACCTATACCGGCAAACGCTCTATAAGGATGACCGGCAACATGATTTACGATGAGGCCGACGGACGCCTTGCTCTCGAACTCGGATTTGTGAAGGCCGGGAGGGTCTCGAAGGAACTGCTCGACAGGCTTCCTTACTGGGGCATGTCCGCTTCCGGAGAAGATGTGATGCGCATAGAGGAACTTACGTCCTCGCGTCTCGTCATGAGGCATGACGATGTCACCATTATATGTCGGAAATTCTGATACGGATCAATGTCGGGACGCAAGATCTTTCACGATCTCACCGGCGAGGATGAAGCCGTAGATTGCGGTTATATGGACGAGGCTGCCGTTGATGCTGGCCTTGTAGCCGCAAGTTTCGTCGGATGTCTCGGCATTGGTGAGCAGTTCGTCGGAGTATACGCAAAGGAATTTCTTACGTGGAAATTCCTTTGTTTTTTTGAATCTGTTGCGAAGAGCTCTCGCAAGCGGGCATCCCTTGACATTCCAGAATTCCGCCGTCCTTATCCGCGTCGGGTCAAGTTTCAGAGCCGCTCCCATGCTGCTGAAGAGTTTCGCGCCACAACGTGTGGCGTTCAGTATCAGAAGAGCCTTGTCCTTGATTGAGTCTATTGCGTCCACCACGTAGTCATAGTCCGAAAGATTGATCTCTCCGGCGGTTTCGGCCGAATAGAACATCTTGACAGCGGTTATCTCCGCATCCGGATTGATTTCGAGCAGCCTTTGCCTGGCGGCCTCCACCTTGTCTTCTCCTATGGTCAGGGTGGTGGCGGGCATCTGCCTGTTGACATTGGTCACGTCGATCTTGTCGCTGTCTACGATGGTGAGGTGGCGTATGCCTGTCCGTACAAGGCCTTCAGCCACCCAGCTTCCTACGCCGCCTACACCGAATATTATGACTCTGGCGGCGCCGATGCGGTGCATCGTGTCTCTGCCCAGCAGAAGGCGGGCGCGGTCGAAAATGCCACGTTCCATCACTCTATGAGCGATTTGATGGTGGCGATTACGCAGTCGGCGTCTTCATCGCTTACGTATGGTCCTGACGGTATGCAGAGGCCTCGGTGGAAAAGGTCTTCCGACACTCCGTTGGTGTAGGCCGGAAATCCCTCGAATACCGGTTGCCGGTGCATCGGTTTCCATAGCGGTCGGCTTTCGATGCCCTTGGCCGCGAGGCCGAGACGCATGGCCTCTACGTTGGCGTTCGGTTCGCAATCCGTACGGATGCTGTCACCTTTCTCGGTCACGCCACCGGCTCCGCCCACAGTGCCGTTTATGGTCTCGGCGTAGGCATTCTCCATTCCTTTAATTTTCAAGTCGCTGTCAAGAAGTATGGTGCAGAGCCAGAAGTTGCTGTCGTATCTGCTGTCGGGGTTCTCATGCAGCGTGATTCCATCCACTCCCTTGAGATGCTCGCGGTAGTAGGCCTGGCGGTGGCGGTGGTGTGCGATATAGTCTTCCGCCACTTTCATCTGTCCGCGCCCTATGCCGGCGCAGATGTTGCTCATGCGGTAGTTGTAGCCTATGTCCTTGTGCTGATAGTAAGCGTATCCGAGGCGCGACTGGGTGGCGAAGTACATGGTCTTGCGCGCGCTTTCCTCATCCGGACAAACGAGTGCGCCGCCACCCGATGTGGTGATCATCTTGTTGCCGTTGAACGACAGCACGCCGAAACGCCCGAATGTGCCGCAGCGTTGTCCGCGGTAGCTTGAGCCGAATGCCTCGGCGGCATCCTCGAGCACCGGTATGTCCCATTTGGCGGCTACTTCCATGATGCCGTCGTAGTCAGCCGGCATTCCGTAAAGGCACACCATGACTATTGCCGCCGGTTTTCTGCCGGTCTTCTTCACGCGGTCGGCGATGGCTGCGTCGAGCAGAGCCGCATCCATATTCCACGATCCGGGCTCTGAATCCACCATCACCGGAACGGCACCCACATACCTCACCGGATTCACCGATGCGCTGAAAGTCATCGACTGCACCATCACCTCGTCGCCTTCCGCCACGCCGAGCCCGATAAGCCCGAGGTGAAGTGCGGCGGTGCCGGATGACAGCGCCACCGGATATTTGTTTTCGCCGAGGAATTCTGAAAGTTCTTTTTCGAAGCCGCTCACGTTGGGGCCTAAGGGCACTACCCATTCGTCGGCGAAAGCTTCGTTGATATACTGCATCTCATAGCCGGACATCTTGCACATCCGGAGCAGAATCTTGCCAGAAGGATTGGTTGCCATTTCAGATAGTATTTTTGCTGCCGGTCACGCTCTGGAGCAGCGCCAAGTGTTCTTTTTTGTCAGGATGTTTTCCGATCAGAGTCCGGTTGGATGCGAGGCGGTGCACATCGCTGCCCACCACGTCGATACAGCCGTTTTGCAGAAGCCATATCGCTTTCTTGCGCGCAGTCTCGCCATATCCGCCCACCACCGACACATAGTTGAGCTGCATCTTGACACCCTTTTCCCTGAGCCGGGCATAGTCCTTCTCATCCATGTAGGTATATCTCTCAGGATGAGCGAGAAGGGGATAATAGCCTGCCGACATTATAGAGTCGATGATACGGTCAAACCCCATCGGAGCGGAGAAGTAGGAAGTCTCCACGAGCAGATGGTCGGAGTTTTTTCCGATCGGAAGCAGGTCGCGGGCGGCGAGACGCTCCTCAAAGAGAGAGTCGAGCATGTTTTCGGAGGCAAGCCTGAGTTTGACATTGCCGTCCCATTGCTTTTTCAGTTCCTCAAACTTGAATCTCAGGGCATCCGTAGTGTTGGGATAGTCTTCCATGATGTGCGGCGTCAGCCACAGCGTGTCGACTCCGAGCGAGTCGAAATGGCGGAGCACGGCCAGGGCGTCAGCCATGTTGGTTATACCGTCGTCCACTCCCGGGAGCACATGTGAATGCCAGTCGGTGATGCCTGTAAGGATTCCGCTCTCCTCGATGGATTCTGCTTTTTGCTTGAATGGCCACATAATTCGTGCGGTTGAGGTTATTTGATCAGCACAGCCGCCGAAGTTAGAAGCGAGGCTACCGAGATCCAGAAACTTACGTTCATCAGGTTGTTGCCGTTGTTGGTGGTCTGACGTTTGCGCATGTTGTTGGGTTCCACATAGATCACGTCGCCCTGTTTCAGATAGAAGGCCGGCGATTTCAGAAGTGATTCGGTGTTGGTGAGATCGGCTCTGTATGTCTCCACCTTGTCGCCGTCCTTCCGCATGACGATAACGTTCTCGCGGAGTCCCTGTATTGTCAGGTCTCCGGCGAGAGCAAGCGCTTCGGGCAGTGTGAGCACGTCGGTGTTAAGGTCATAGCGGCCTGGACGGTTCACTTCGCCGAGCACCGACACTCCAGTGTTGAGGAATTCCACAGTCACTATCGGGTCCTTGAGCAGGTTCTTGCCCATGAGTTCTCCTTTTATGAAACCCGCCACCTCGCTGCGTGTCATTCCCTCAATCCTCAGACTGCCGAGGTGAGGGAAATCGATGGTGCCGTTGCCGGCCACTGTATATGTGCTGATGCCCTCGTTGCTCGAGAGATTGTATTCTCTGAGGTCGACACCGTTGAACCCTTCGTTCTGGGCCGTGCGGTTGGTGTAGATATTGAGATTGAAGGGGCGGGCGAGAGCCGGGTCTTTCGACGTCACTATGATAGTGAGTTTATCGTGCGGCTGCACGGTTATAGCCTTTGCGCTGTTGGCAATCTCTATTATCTGGGCGTTTGCCGAGTCCTGGAAATATGCTACGTTCTTGGGGGTTGTGCAGCTGGCCGCGACACACGCTGCGGCCAGCGTCAGCAAGGAGTGCTTGAGAAGTCTCTTTATGTTCATCACTTTTATGTTGTGCCTCATGTCGGATGGGGCGTGGTCTGAAAAAAGAGTATTCTTTGGAAAGGATACTCTATAGATATTAACTGAAAAAGCTCATGATTATTGCCCTGGCGGTCGGGCCTGCGTGCGTTCAGTCGTAAAGTGTCTGATGCTGCTTCTGCTCTTTTCGCCTGATGGCCCGTGTCATCAAGACATTGACTATTATCCAGATCGCTATGTCGGCGATGACAAGCCATGTAGCCGCGACGTAGGGCGAGAGGAGGATGTTGACCAGCATGAAAATGATGGCTGAGATCAATATTATGCAGAGCGAGACTCTCTGAGAGATGCCGAGTGCCAGCAGTTTGTGATGGATGTGGCACTTGTCGGGAAGGAATGGGTTGCGGTGGTTTCTGATGCGGTGGAAATATACTCTCACCACGTCGAATCCCGGTATGATGAGCGGAGAGAATGCGAGGATAATCTTGTTGTAGTGGTGAGTGATCTCCACCGATTCGATGTTGGTGATGCTCAAGGCGATGAACGACAGCAGCATTCCTACGGTAAGGGCGCCGGTGTCGCCCATGAAGATTTTTTTCTGTTTCTTCTGGTTGCCGAACACGTTGTAGTAGAAGAAAGGCACGAGTGTGCCGAGCTGTGCCCATGCGAGGAGGGCGAGTACCCACTGATGCGATATGGTGAGCACAATGCCGTAGAATATGAGTGCTATGCCGCTTAGGCCTGATGCCAGGCCGTCGATGCCGTCGATCAGGTTTATGGCATTGACGAGATATACCACGATGAATCCGGATATGCACCAGCCGAGCCAAGCAGGTATCTGGTGTATCCAGAGGAGACCTCCGAGGTCGCTGATATATGCCCCGGCACTGCATATGAATACCGCGCATATGATCTGCGCCATGAATTTCGCCTTGTATCTCACGCCTATCAGGTCGTCGGCGATGCCCACGAGAAATATGAGCATCTGAGCGCAGAGCAGATATAGGATTGATTTGCTGGCTCCGCCGAGCACACTGGAGATGTCGATTACGTCAAACGAGATGTTGACGGCGAGAACCAGGCATATTGAAAAGATGATCGCCGGCAGGAAGGCGATGCCTCCGAGCCGGGGCACGACCCCTTTGTGAACCTTGCGCTCGTCCACTTCATCAAACAGTTTGCGCCTGAAGGCAATCAGCAGGATTTGGGGTATTATAATGCCGGTTAGCAGCAAGGCTATACAGAATACAGCCACATCGGTATATATCCAGAATGCAGTCGTCATATCTTATGTCTTTGACCCTTAGAATTATACAAAGCAATCATGATTAGATTTGTAAGTCCGGGTGTTTGGAAATAAAATGTTTAGTGCAGAGCGTTTTTTCGACTCTGCGTGCAAAGGTAATAAAAAACTGCCTAATACACAAATTTTAACGCTTATTTGTGTTGTGTCCGGTCGTCCCGGCAGCTCATCTGCGCAGTGAGTTGAAGTAAAAGTCGAGTATGTCTTTGGCTGCTACGAACGATGACTGCTCGTTGTTGAGCACTCTCATCTCTTTCTGCTCCATCAGCTCGCGTATGCCGGGGGTGTGGTAGAAGCGGCTTTTCAGTTGCTCCTCGATGGTCTCGGTCATCCAGTAGCGGGCCTGTTCGTTGCGTTTCCGTTCGAAGTAGCCGTTGCCTTCGACGTAGGCGAAATATCTGTCGATCATATCCCACACCTTTTCAATGTCGATTTCATAATATCCGCTGTAGGTCACTACTTCGGGCACCCATTTGCTCGGAGTGGGCGGGAAAAGCATCAGAGCCGTGCGAAACTGCTGCGCGGCAAGCTGACAGCGAGCTATGTTGTCGCCGTCGCATTTGTTGATCGCTATGCCGTCGGCCATCTCCATTATGCCGCGTTTGATTCCCTGCAGTTCGTCGCCGGTCCCGGCGAGCTGGATGAGAAGGAAAAAATCTACCATAGAGTGGACAGCGGTCTCGCTCTGTCCTACGCCTACTGTCTCCACGAAGATCCGGTCGTAGCCGGCGGCCTCGCACAGCACGATGGTCTCCCTCGTCTTCCGGGCTACTCCACCCAGTGAGCCCGACGAGGGGGAAGGCCTTATGAAGGCGTCTTGCTCGAGAGACAGTTTTTCCATGCGTGTCTTGTCGCCGAGAATGCTGCCGCGTGTGCGCTCGCTGCTCGGGTCGATTGCGAGCACGGCAAGTTTGTGGCCCTGACGGATCACGTGCGTGCCGAATACGTCGATTGATGTCGACTTGCCGGCTCCCGGCACTCCGGTGATGCCGATACGTCGGGAATTGCCGCTGTAGGGCAGACATTTCTCGATCACTTCCTGTGCTATGGCCTGGTGTGCCTCTGCGGTGCTTTCTATGAGTGTCACCGCTCGTCCCAGCAGACTGACGTCGCCTTTGAGTATCCCTTCAACATATTCTCCGGGGGTCAGTATTCTCTTTTTTCTTACAACTTTACGGTAGGGATTGATCGACGGATTGGAACTTACTCCGGCGTTTACTTTCAGTCCGGTGTATCTGGCATCGTTTTCAGGGTGTGTCATAGCGTGTGGTGTTTGCAGTAGGTATTCGTATTGTGATTGTAGGTTATCGTTTGCTTCCGGTCTCTTTTATGACAGCTCCGGCCACCGGGATGGTGGCGGCGGGAGCGTCGTCTCCGGCGCAGGTTATTGTCACGTTGTGAGTGAAAGTGTCAGTCCCGTCGGGAATCTTGCGCCCTTTGAGCATCACAGTCAATGTGGCCACTCCATAGGGTTCTATGGAGTCGGGGAGCATCCTTACCTCCAGGGCGTCGTTGTCGGCCGCAGCGGTTATTGCCAAAGGCTTGTCGCTGTCGTTGTATAGTCCGAGGAAGAAAGGTTTTGCGGCCGACGTCTTTATCTCTCCGGCGTTGATGAGCAGTGCCGACAGGCGCAGTTCGCCTCTGTCGCCCGGCAGTTTGATTTTCTCCGGATACTGGCGATCGAGATTCGCCGGGCTTGGAATCACGGTTCCGCTTATGCGCAGCGAGTTGCCGATCCGCTCTTTCCCTGTGAAAAACTTGGCTGTCTTGCTGAATTTGCCGGGACGGTCTGTGGGGTCGTATGCTATGCGGACAGTCGCGGTGTCGCCAGGTGCGAGCATTCTGGCGTCGTATTCCGCTTCCGAACATCCGCAGCTTGTGCGTGCCGATATTATGAAGGTGGAGTCTTGGGAGATGTTGACGGCCTTCACGCTCCTTGTCGCCTTGCCGTCAGTCTCGCGGATGGCTCCGAAGTCTACTTTTTCTGGAATGAATTTCAGCGTCCTCTCTATCTGTGCCGAGGCATAGCCCCATGTCAGACATGACATTAGCAGGATGACGCACGCGGCGGCGGACGACCGCAGCGATACTCCATGAAGCTTCATCTCACCACCTCCCCTTTGATGATCAGACGAGCCTTGCGGGGCTTGCCGTTAGTGGTGATCGTTACCTTCTTGGTGAAATGACCTTTCCCGTTGGGTACGAATGTGACTTTTATTTTTCCGGATTTTCCGGGTGCCACAGGCTCTTCGCTGTAGACCGGGCGGGTGCAACCGCAGTCGGCTTTCGCATCTATTATCACGAGATTGGCGTCGCCGGAGTTGATGAAATGGAACTCATGCGACACATTCCCGCCACCGACAGGAACCTTGCCGAAATCGTAAGTCTCTTCCTGGAAATCGATTCTGGCCTCTTTCTTTTTTGCCTGGGCGGCGAGGGGAATGGCGATGCAGAGCAGAAGCGTCACAGCCCCGATTATGTAATAATTCAATGTCTTCATACTGAATAAACGTTCTATGGCCTGAAAAGGCATACCCGGATGCAAATTTAATCAAAAATTCCTACATTCGCAAACTTTAGCCGCCGTGTATTCAAGCGCTGTCGTGTGCAGCTAGCTCGTCATTACGTTGTCCGCGGGGCGGCATGACGAGGGTTGGCGGCGATATCCGTTTCTGCCCGTTTCTGTCAAACCGGAAAAATCAAAAAAAGTATGAAAAGTTTGGATATATGGAAAAATTGGATTAATTTTGCATCGCAAACGGAAAGGACGCAAGTTGTCAAGTATCAAGCATCCTGTTTTCTGTAGCAATCGGGGCGTAGCGCAGTCCGGTAGCGCACCTGGTTTGGGACCAGGTGGTCGCAGGTTCGAATCCTGTCACCCCGACTTAACCCGGTTCAAAGGGGTGTGACTTAATAAGTTGCACCCCTTGAATTTTCCTGAGGCGGGACAGGGACGGGACAACCCGCCAAATTTTCCGAATTATTCACCAGGTGTTGCTCTATCCGAACAATGCCAAAAAAAATGCGCCAGAACAATAGCACGGCTTCGGATTTGACTTTCATCTGTTCGGCGCGGCGCCATGCCGGATCATTTAATTGTCCGAATGTAATTTTGTTGTTTCCCATCTTTTTTTGTAATTTGCCCCCGGACTGAAGCCGGGGCGAGGATGGGATTGCGGTTTTATAGAAGTCGGAGGGAAGCGAGTTCCGATCCGATGGCATTCAGCGATTTCTGGATTTTGGCGGTAGTCTTGGCCGAAGGGCGGCGATAGCCGGAGATGTATTGCGAGAGCTGGGAGGCGGAAATTCCGGTGAGTTTTGAGAGCCCCTTATAAGTTATGATGTCGGCGTAATACAGCAGAAAGGAGGGCAGATCGTAGGAGAAATCGAACTCTGCTTCAACGAAAGGCAGTCCTTTTTTTTCGAACGAGGATCTCATGTCGCGGTATGAGGCCATAAAGTCATCCACGGCTTCCTCCGCCGTGGCGCCGTCGCCGGTGATGCCGTAGGGAAGATTGTTGTCGTCGGGCATATATGCGCCGTAGGATCCGTCGCTTCCTCTTTCAATGAAAACTCTAACTTTCTTCATGTCTTGTCGTGTTATAATGTTTCTGATTAAATGGAGGGGGAGGAGCCCCTTCCGTTCATTTAAGACCGCTGTCGCGGAGGATGGACTTGAGAGTACCGGTTTTGACTTCCTGCGATTCATGGTTGCTCGTCTTGAAGTATTTCCCGGTAACGGGCGAGTACCATTCCGGATGTCCGTTGATCTGCTCACCTGTCGGATAGCAGCCGAACTTCCGGAGTTTTCGGTGAAGTTCATTGTATTTCATGGGTCTCTCAGTAATTACAGTGCAAATATAATGCTAAATTATGATTTAGCAAAATAATCAACAATATTTTTTTCAGAAAAAAAAAGCGCGGCCGCCGGAAGTGGCGACCGCGCGGAGGGGAATTAGTAACTGTGCGATGTCGCGGTCCTGGTCTCGGATATGATGTCGAGGATGCGGCGGGTCACTTCCCCGGCACTGAACCGGGCGGCTACAGACTCTTTCATGCGTCGGCGCACAGCGTCGATCTGCGGGCTGCGGCATATCCCTGTCTCTTATACACATCTCCGA
>USNC01000032.1 GCA_900555915.1 uncultured Porphyromonadaceae bacterium
CGTCGGCAGCGTCAGATGTGTATAAGAGACAGCTTTCTTTATATCCGTTCTCTTAGGCATTTCTCACCTCCGTTTCTTTTTTATGCTCCTCCATGTCTTTGATGAAGATATCAAACAAGTATCCGCTGTCTTGCGGTCCGGGTGCGCTTTCCGGATGATACTGCACTGAAAATATGCGGTCGCGGTCGTTTCTGACTCCTTCTACTGTGTGGTCGAGAAGATTTATATGGGTTATGCTGAGATCGGTGCCTTCCAGCGACTCCGGTTTCACCGCATAATTGTGGTTTTGCGATGTGATTTCGATCTTCCCGTTGCGGAGGTTTTTGACAGGATGGTTGCCGCCTCTGTGGCCGAACTTCAGTTTGTAGGTCTCCGCGCCGTAGGCAAGGGAAATTATCTGATGTCCGAGGCATATGCCGAATATCGGCAGACGCCCGCGCAGTTTCCTCACAAGGTCGCGCACCTCGGGCACGTCCTGCGGGTCGCCGGGACCGTTGGAGATGAATATGCCGTCGGGCTTGAAGGCCATGATCTGCTCCGCGTCCATGTCGAAGGGTACGATGATCACGTTGCATCCGCGGGCGTTGAGCGAGCGGATTATGTTGTACTTTATTCCGCAGTCGATGGCCACTACGTTGAATTTCTGGTTGGGCGTGCGTGAGAACCAGCGTTTCCTGCAGCTCACCTTCGCCACGGTCTTCCTGTCTACGGAGGTGGTGGTGATAAGATGCAGCGCTTCCGCAACCGGCATTTCTATGGGAACTATTGCGCCCCGCATGCAGCCCTCGTCGCGGATCACTCTTGTCAGCCTGCGGGTGTCGATTCCGCTTATGGCCGGGATGTTGGCTTCCTCAAATGTCTCGGTAATGGTCTTGGTATAGCGGAAATTGGACGGGGTCTCGCAGCATTCCCGCATCACCATGGCCCCGAGTGTAGGGGATTTTGTCTCGAAGTCGTCATCGGTGATTCCGTAGTTCCCTATCAGAGGATAAGTCATCACTACAATCTGGTTTGTGTAGGAAGGGTCAGAAAGGATTTCCTGGTAGCCTACCATCGAGGTGTTGAAGACCACTTCGCCCACAATCGGGCGGCGTGCTCCGCAACTGTAGCCTGGAAATTCCATTCCGTTTTCCAATACAAGCTTTACGTCTGCCTCTTTCATCGATTCTTACGTTGTGTTATATTCTCTTTTTCCTTTTTCCTGTCTAAATTGCGTCCGCCACCACGGCATCGGGCCGTGGTGCGTGTCAGTCGTGGGTCATGTATCTTGAGTTGAAGATTACTCCGGTAGGTTTCCCGGTGAGTTTCATTCCTTCGAAGGGAGTGGCCTTTCCCATTGATTCGAATTCCGCCGGGTTCACGGTCCACTCCCTGTCAAGGTCGAGGATGGCGAAGTTGGCGGTGCCTTTCACTGGGAGACGGAATACGCGGCGGGGATTGAAACACATCAGCTCAAGCAGCCTCTGGAGTGTGATTATCCCGGTCTTCACAAGGTGGGTGTAGCATACGCCGAAAGCGGTCTCGAGTCCCACAACTCCCATCGCGCTGCCGCGCAGTCCGCGCCCTTTCTCGTCGGCGGTGTGCGGTGCGTGGTCGGTCGCTATGCAGTCGATGGTGCCGTCTTTTATCCCTTCTATCAGGGCATCGCGGTCTTCCTCGCTCCTGATCGGCGGATTCATCTTGAAGCGGCCTTCATCTTTGAGGTCGTTGTCGCTGAATACGAGATAGTGCGGGCCGGTCTCGCACGACACCTTGACTCCGCGTGCTTTTGCCTCGCGTATCAGCTGAACGCTTTCCTTTGTGGATATGTGGCATACGTGATATCGGCAGCCGGTCTGTTCGGCCAGTTCGAGATCCCGTTTTATCGGTCCCCATTCGCTTTCGCTGCATATTCCCTTGTGGCCGTTGGCCCGGCAGTATTCACCGTCGTGTATGTATCCTCCGCGCAGAAGGTCGTTGTCTTCGCAGTGCGCGGCAATGATCACGTCAAGTTCTGCGGCCTCGCGCATCGCGCTGAGCATCATGTCGCGGTTCTGGACGCCGCTTCCGTCGTCGGAAAAAGCCACCGCCTTGTCTTTCAATGCTTTCATGTCTACGAGCTCGCGTCCTTTCCGTTCCTTGGTGATGGAGGCATACGGCAGCACCTCTATCACGGCGTCCTTGCGTATGTGGTCGAGTTCCTCTTCGATATGCGCTACGGTGTCGGGCGTGGGGTTCAGGTTGGGCATGGCGCACACGGTGGTGAAACCTCCTCTGGCAGCCGCCATTGATCCTGTGGCGATGGTTTCCTTAGCCTCAAAGCCGGGCTGGCGCAGATGCACGTGCACGTCGCAGAGTCCGTAAGTGATAAGTTTTCCCTGCAGGTCATAGACTGTGGTGTCTTTGTCGGCGGAGAGTTCGCCCGGCGCGGCGATTGTCTTGATACTGCCGTCGAGAACTTCTATGTCGGCATGCCGTATGCCGGCGGCATCGGCCCAGTTTCCTCCCTTGAGGATGTAGTGGGATGGTAGTTTGACTGTCATATCTTATGTAAATACTGTTGCTTGTTATGAATTAGACGGTTAATTACAAAAAACACGCATCCCATTACGGGGTGCGTGTCCGTTACGACATCTCTGCCATATGTTGATTTCGTTTATGTATCATAATCGGTCTCATTCGTCTGCAAAATTACAACTTTTTTCCGACATGCACAAAAAATCTTTCCCGAAAATATCGCTTTTGAATTTTCTTCGGCAACCTGTGCAAGAGTGTGCATCCAAGCCAAGTCACACAACAGAGCTGTCATATTTCGACATGACCTCGTTAAACTCTTCCCCGGTTATAAATTCCTTGTGTTCCCAGTTTGTTTCCCAGAATTTCGGTCGGTCAAGGGGATTGCCCTCAGATAGAATCGCGTTGCCGTCTTGAGTGAGTGCTATCTCTTGAACTACGTTCTCTCCTTTAAAATGCGAGAATACGGTTTTGTTGGGAAACTCTTTTCTCGTGAAACTGTCTACATCCGGATGAGGAATACGCTTTATGACAGCGTAAACTGATGATGCATAAGTGTAGTATCCCAATTTAATTCTGGCGACAATTTCGTTATAGGGCATTATTGATCCATATTCCACTGAATTTCGATATCTCACAGGCATTTCCCCGACTTCTGCAAAATCATATCCCATTTTCCAAAGGGTCCAATGTTCCAACGGATCTACATATATGACTTTTCTATTAATATACAAGGTGTCGTGGGTGTATCCAAAAATTACGTTCTCGATACCGCTGACGGCGGGTTGAATTTTTCCTACTTTGTACCATGCATTTGCTTCAATGCCAACGCGAAGAACGGTGTGGGCATAAAACATCACATCGTCCTTCACGATGTCTTCCAATACGGGTTTGTAGTCTAATGGATATCGTTTTTTGAATACGCAAATGACCGAACTGTTCATCATGGTCAGATCATTGCATATATAC
The DNA here is from genome assembly GCA_900555915.1 of uncultured Porphyromonadaceae bacterium. Lineage (GTDB taxonomy): Bacteria > Bacteroidota > Bacteroidia > Bacteroidales > Muribaculaceae > Lepagella. Next base: position 3,463 of record USNC01000032.1, read on the forward strand.
TGGAAATAGCATTTGTGTTTACCGTCTATTTCCACACAGAATACATTCCCTATTTTAGTTACTATTCGCTTTGCCATAATATTCAAAATATTCGGACAATAAACTTGATAATAGATGTCATGAGATTTGCACAATGCGGCATTTCTGACAGAGTGGATATGTTTCAATGAATGGCTCGATGCTTCGCTTCATTTCCTCGAAAGACTGTCCATAGAAGTAGAGTATAGTCCATTCTGGACTTTCCCAGAAACTATACAGTGTGCCTTTGCCCTTCATGGCGTCGATCAATCCCTCAAAGACCTGGTTGATGTCGCAGGTTTTATACACATCTTCGGGGAGTTCCGTTTCGTTGTTGAAATAAGCCAGTCCCTCAAGAGTGCCAACGGGAATTTCCTCGCCGGTGTCTTCGCAGAGGAGCCGGCTGCCATTTGCTATGCCAATACGGTCTATAAGTTCAACTACTTGATGGAGGCTGTTGTCGGAAGCGTCAAGCAGGTCGATTTCGATGTCGCAAGACTCGACACGGTGTTCCTTGTCATTTAGCAGAGTGCCGCCTCCCATGACTTCGCCAAGGTTCATTTGTTTCAGAACCGACTGCAGATGGTCCTCCAGATTGTGCCGGTGCACCGGCTGCAAAGGCATGTTGAGATGCAGCCGCAACTGCCTTCTCTTACGTTTCTTTTTGAAGATTGAAAACATATATTATCTGTGTTATTTAAGTTTAACTTAGCTGTTGATATGAAGAATTGGTAATGTTCAGTACGGCAAATCACACAAAAGATCCGTCATATTTCGACATGACCTCATTGAACTCTTCCCCGCTTATAAATTCCTTGTGTTTCCAGTTCGTTTCCCAAAATTTCGGACGGTTGAGAGATATTCCGTCTGATATTTTTACTGTACCATCCAAAAATTCAACTATTTCCTCAATTACAGACTCACCTTTGAAATGGCTATAGACTATACAGTTTCCTTTATCAGATTTCGTATAGCTGTCGACATCTGCATGAGGTATTCTCTTTAATTTTTCATATTCATCCAACTCGTATGTATAGTATCCAAGTTTAATGCGACTTACAATTTCAACATATGGAACAATAGCTCCATCCTCTACGATATTGCGATATGAATCGGGCAGTTTGCCACCAACCAGAAATGGCATTTTATTAGTGCGCCATAAAGTCCAGTTGTCTATTGGATTGACGGGAATATCATGAATCCCTCCAGATATCTGTTTAGTATCATTGGTAATTCCCCATACTACTTTTTTATAATCGTCCGAAACTGTCAAAGCTGCGTTTCCCACCTTATACCAAACTTCATAAATTAAACCTGCACGTACAATAGTGTGCGCATAAAACGCCACTTTGTCCCGTACTATGTCTTCCATGACAGGTTCGTATTCCATAGGATAACGGGTCTTGAAAACCTGGATTACCTGTCCATTCAACATGAACAGGTCGTCACATACATACTGAAAGAAACATTTGTATTTGCCGTCTATTTCAACGCAGAATACATTTCCTTTCCTAACAATCACTCTTTTAGCCATATTGAAGTTGTCTAAACTTAGCCCGCATCGCTCCTTCTTACTGAAGAAAAATCGCGCGTCAGATCGAGCTCCACAAGCACATCCACCAGTCAGTCTATCCCCAGAAGAGATAGGCGATGCCGACGGCCGCTACGGCTCCGGTGATGTCGGCGAGTAGGGCGTAGCCTGCGGCGTAGCGGGTTTTCATCACGCCTACAGATCCGAAATAGACGGCGAGGATATAGAATGTAGTGTCGGTGCTTCCTCTCACCACTCCCGCCAGTCGGCTCACAAAAGCATCGGCTCCTTCGGCTTTCATCACGTCAAGCATCATGGCGCAACTACCGCTGCCGCTCAACGGTTTCATCAGCATTGTGGGGAGTGCCCCCACCCATTGGGTGTCGATGCCGCAGCTTCCCAATGCTATGGAGACCGCCCCGGTCACTGCGTCGAGCGCTCCTGACGCGCGAAACATTCCTATAGCCACCAATATCGCCACAAGATACGGTATGATGCCGACTGCCGTCCTGAATCCCTCCTTAGCGCCCTCGATGAAGCAGTCGTAGACATTGAGCCTTTTCCGCATGCCGGCCACAATGAAGCATATGATGACACTGAAGAGCAGGAAATTCGCTCCGAATGTGGAGTATCTCTCCACCAGTTCCGCACTTAGAGTCGAAAACCACCACGCTATTCCCCCTACGGTAAGAATGATTCCGCCGATCCAGCTCCAGAGCACAATGTCCATGCGTATGCGCTGCTTCAGGCACAGCGCTGTCATGCCTACAAGAGTAGCCACAGCAGTGGCAAGCAGTATGGGTATGAATACATCGGTGGGATTCGTGGCGCCTCCCTGCGCGCGATACATCATGATGCTCACCGGAATCAGGCAGAGTCCGCTGCTGTTGAGCACCAGAAACATGATCATCGCATCGGAGGCTGTGTCTTTCTTGCTGTTGAGTGTCTGCATCTCCTGCATCGCTCGCAGACCCATTGGGGTGGCGGCATTGTCGAGTCCGAGCATGTTGGCCGAAAGATTCATGAAAATAGCGCCCATGGCCGGATGATCTTTAGGTATGCCGGGGAAAAGCCGCGAGAAGAACGGACTTACCATACGCGACATCGCGGTGATGACCCCCGCCCGCTCACCGATCTTCATGATGCCCATCCAGAGCGAGAGCACCCCGGTAAGGCCAAGCGAGATCTCAAAGGCAAACGCCGCCTGGGAGAATGAGGCGTTCATTATCGCACTCCATATCCCGGTGTCGCCTGTGGCCAAAGTGGTCCCGGCAGCCATCAGAAACGCCACCAGCAAAAATCCAATCCAAATATAATTAAGTATCATCCTGCCGACAAACTAAACTTATATAAACGATAACCTTATGACCACCTCATACCCCTAACGCCTAACGCCTAACGCCTTCATAAATGCCATGGTCCACTATTATGTGGCGGTTGGCCATTCCAGATATCACCGACATTTCGTGGCTAACCAGTATGATGGTATGATCCTTGGCAAGAGCCGCCATGATGGAATAGATCTGACGTTCGAATTCCTTGTCGACGTAACTGAGAGGTTCGTCGAGCACTATCACATCCGGCTTTGCCGCAAGTGCGCGGGCAAGCAAAGTGCGCTGCAGTTGGCCTCCCGACAATTCGCCCACGGTCTGCGAAAGGTAGTCTTCCACCCCGCACAGTGCGGTTATCTTTCTGAAATTCTCTTCATCCCCGGCGTTCTTGCGATGCAGAAGTCCGGTTATCTGTCCGGAACGTATCGTCTCTTCCACTGTGATTGGAAATGAGGTGTCGATGTTGCTTTTCTGAGGCAGATATCCGATCCGGAGTCTCGTGGTCTCCGAGTTGCCGTCGTAATATGTCACCTTGCCGGAATCTGCTTTCAGTAGGCGGAGAAGAACTCTGAGCAAGGTGGTCTTACCTCCTCCGTTCGGACCGGTGATAGCCACAAAATCGCCTTTGCATATGCAAAGCGACACCCGGTCGAGTATTGTCTTGTGGCCGAACTTTACGGTGACGTCTTCAATCTCGATCAATCTCATGGGAAATTCGCATTATGTCGTTGAGCCATCCGGCAGAGTTGAGCGAGACCTGGATTGTGTCGCATCCCAGTTGCCTGGCAATGTCGCTGTCAGAGGATGAGAGATGCTCCTTTTCCACCACCATCACCCCCGGCCTTGTAGATACCGCTTCGTCGATACGGTTTTTCATCTGCATCGGCGACACTTCTTTGCCGTTGTCGCTGAGCGAGATCGATCTCACTCCGTAGTCGCGGGAATAATAAGAGAGCGACGGATGGCGTATCACTACCGTTTTCCCTTCTATCCCCATTCTCCTTATTGAATCGTCAAGACTCCTCAATCTTGATGCAAGTTCCTTTCCCGCCGTAAGATATCTCTCCGATCTATCCGGATATAGCTGAGCGAGTGTCTCTGCCGTGGAAGTGGCGAGCAAGGCGCAGTTGCGTATCGACGTGAGCATATGTGGGTCAAAGTTGTCGCCATGCCCTCCGTTGCTTTCCTTTTCCTCATGCCCGTGCCCGCCATATATTTTCTCGATTCCGGCCGCGCTGTCGATGACTCTGATATCAGGGAAATTGTCCGACACGTTGTTGGCGAGCGACTGCTCGAAACCCTGGGTTCCGAGCGTGAGATAGGCGGAGGCGTGGCCGAGCTGTCTCAATGTGGATACAGAGGGCTGGTACACTTCCGGATCACTGCCCGCTGGAAGAAGAGTCACGACGTCGATGTCGTCTCCCGCTATTTCTTTCACCATCCAGGCCTGCGGCTCGAAACTGACGGCGATTGCGTCACGGCCATTCTCATGCCCCGCGACACAACCGCCTGCTGTCAGTGCCAGCCCCAAGGCTATGAGGACGGCCTGTCTATTTGATTTCTTGAATATCAATTCTCCGGATTACTGTTAGATTTTTCTTATGCCCATGATCTCCCTTACTTCTTTCAAAGTCTTCGCGGCATATTCCCGGGCGCGTTCCGCACCGTTTGCCACAACTTTCGAGAGATATTCGTCGTTGTCGCGTATGTCGAGGATGCGCTGTCTGATAGGGAGTGTGACATTAAGAATGTCTTCGGCAAGTTGCTTCTTGAGGTCGCCGTAGCGGATGCTGCAGTCGGCATATGCCTTGCGGAAATGGTCGGTGGTGTCTTTGCCGCTGACGAGATCCATAAGTGTGAAGAGGTTCTCCACCGGTTGCGACACGGGTGAGTTCGGTTCTGTCGGTCCGGCGTCTGTCACGGCGCGCATCACTTTCTTGCGGAGCGTTTTCTCGTCGTCGATCAGATAGATGCAGTTGCCTTCGCTCTTGCCCATCTTGCCGCTCCCGTCGAGCCCCGGCACCTTTATGGCCTCGCCTCCGAAGTTGAAGTTGACAGGCTCGTTGAAATAGTCCACTCCATAGAATGAGTTGAAGCGGCGGCCGAAGCGGCGTGTGAGTTCGAGGTGCTGTTCCTGATCCTTGCCTACAGGCACGTAGTCGGCGTGGTGTATGAGGATATCCACAGCCATCAGGGTGGGGTAGGTGAGAAGGCCGGCGTTGACGCGGGCATTGTTGCCCTGGTTGCCTATGATTTCCTTTTCTATCTCGTCGCTGTCTGATGTGATGCCGAGGCATTTGCGGGCCTTGTCTTTGAATGAGGCGGTGCGCATAAGTTCGCCGATGCCCACGTGCATGTTGAGCAGAAGATACATTTCTGAGATCTCGGGTATGTCGCTCTGCACATAAAGGATATTCTTTTCCGGATCAAGTCCGGCTGCCAGATACTCCGCTATGATCTGCTTCACACTCTCATGGAGAGCCTTCGGGTCGGGATTGGTGGTGAGGGCGTGAAGGTCGGCGATGAAGTAGCGGCTGTCATAGTCGTCCTGCAGTTTCACAAATTTCTGCAGGGCTCCGTAATAATTGCCGAGATGAAGGTTGCCTGTGGAGCGTATACCGCTGAGCACTACCTTCTTGCTGCCGTCAGGACGCAGGTTGGTCTGCTCTTTTTCTGTATTGGTGGTATTGTCAGAATTCATAATTAATCATTTTTACGCAAAATTAATCATTATTCCGCAATCCCGCAAATCTCGCGCCCTTTTTTGTTAGTAAGTCCCGGAGGAACGCCTTGTAATAAGCCGATATCCCGCGCCATGCTGAATTATGAAATGGGGTCTTAATGGCATCCCACTGCGATCTTAGTAATTTTATTGTCATAACGTACGAGATATACAGAGGGCGGTAAATCTCTTATTTCATCAAGTTTACAATTGGATCTTACTAAAATTCCGTTTATGTCGAATATATCAGCCCTTATTTCCTTTTCATTGAAGATCCCTTCTGCATTGGATGACAGGGTGCCGATCTTAACCTCTGAATCAGGTGTCGTAAGGTTCTCTCCCGATTTGGAACAAAGCTTGATACCTTCTATTACAATCTGTTTCCCGGCCAACGATTCGCCTGTAAACTCAATTGAGAACAAGTTGCCTTCATTGTATTTGAAAACTTCATTTTCAATAGAGAAAAGAATCAACCGATAACGATTGTAGTCAACTTGAGTTAAAGTTAAGGAATGATTCTCTGCTCGTTCGCTTTTATGTAGCAAATTCTCATCTGTAGTGATACCTTCCGGACAGATGAAATCCAATTGTAAGGCTGTAATATCGTCTTCATTGGTTAAAGAAGCGTCCAGATAGAAATGATTGTCCTCGCATCTTCCGATAAAGAACATTTCGTTCGGACTGTAGACGTTTCCAGTCACAGACACTTGCTTCATTCTGTTGTTGGGGTCGTTCGTGTAGATGTTCATTGTTGTCTCGAATGAACCCGGATAAGATTGCGTTATTTTTGCTGTAATATATTTTTCACTATAGGGATAGATGGTGAACGGCAATTCAGTGAGGCATTCTGCTACGTCATCATGAAAAACGATATTTTCTATCGTGAGAGGCACTTCTCCTTCGTTTTTAATAAGATACGGCAATGTCTCATTTTCGTGGTTTGGAACATTTCCCATTTTCCATTCAGATGAAGCGGAGAGAATCGGAGCCTGTATATGAATGTTGCCGGAATATATGTCTGATATCATATTTTCTCCCGCCGCATTTGCCAGAACTGCTTTTACCGGACTAATTGTGTACATTCCTCCTGTTCCATCGAGTTTCAACTTGAAGGTCAGGATTTCCCCATTG
>USNC01000033.1 GCA_900555915.1 uncultured Porphyromonadaceae bacterium
AAATAATACTACAAATTTTAAAACAATTCTATTTGTCTGATTGTTATATAATAAAGTTGCTATAAACATTTCGTTCAATTGTTTTTTACGATTTGCAACGCTATTGAAGGCTTTTCCTGCTGACCATGAAGATAAATGATCATTTCACTTCTATAATTCAAGTTATTAACACCTTAAAATCAACAAGATGAGAACGAAAATCATTTTATTGTCGTTGGCAATCTTTGTAGGATGTATTCCTGCAAAGGCCTTCAAATTGGAATCCAGACCATCAGATTCCACCGTTCCAGTCCGTTCTATCCAACATGATGATACAGGAGTCACTGTATCATATCATTTTTCCGGAGCCACAGCCATTCAGGATGATTTATATCCTGAATCAACGATGCTTGATATCATCGGCTTCGGATGCAACGCAACACCTGGCGAAGAATTTTCCCAATTATTCATCCAATATAGACCATAGCGCAACGCCAGTCTATGCGATTGGGAAAATATTGAGAAAAGGCATGTCTGGTCTGGCTACGAATTATAAAGGAACTTTGGTTCCCTATACAAAAAGACTTTTTCATTGTTTTGGAGATCCCAGTATGGAGTTATATACTTCATGCCCTCATAATGTAGATTATTTTGAAATTACCGGTAACCCCTATGCTATAAGAACAAGTGAGACCGTAAATATGGCATTGGTCATGAAAGATGGATCTGTTCTCGTTTCATCCGGCAAGCAATTTGATTTTACTCCATATATGAATGATTTAGATATAGTTTCTTTCTATGGTCATAATATTATTCCAAAAGTAGTTCAATTAAATGAAATCTCAAAGATAGCCGCAATAAAATCAGGAATCACCAATATTGACATTAAAGATGGAACAATTGAATTGAATTATGAAGCAAGCAATGAAAGCAATGCCTCAATCCGAATTAGATCTGTCAACAATACGACAAACGCGTTAAAAGAAACGCCTACTTCTGGAGGATATGAAACCATTTCAACAGAAGATCTGTCAAAGGGCATATACGTTGTAGAACTGATCGAGGACGGAGTTTCAGTCGATTATCGAAAAGTAATCATTTAAATAATAATAATATGGAACGAATTTTCAAATACGAAGTCGGCCGCATCCTCATGATAGCGGTTGCCGTTATTGCAGCGGTCTGCAATGTCAATGCCGAAGAAGTGGAAGGCTGGATTGACAGATATAAAGTGGACTTCATATATCAGGACATACAGTATCAGATCCTCTCGGAGAGCGAGAAGACTGTGGCCGTAGCGCAAGACTATGACATAGACTTCTACCAATCATCCCGTCCATCGCGCACAATGGCGCACGGGGCGGACGAAATAGGAGAAAACGGTTTTTTAGACCATATTTTTACTGTGATTCCCCCGACAGTGTATGACGAAAATGGAACAGCGTATACTGTTACGGCCATTGCCCATGGAGCTATACAGTATGACTTAATACACAATCTGATTCTACCTCTTACTTTAAAAAATCTTAACGGCGGAATAGGCGCGTTGCCATTAAGAACGCTGTATCTTCCTGAGGGATTGCAGAAAATAGACGGTATAACCGGATGTCCTTATCTTGTGAATCTATATATACCGTCTTCTGTGGAATCTATCAGCAGATTATCCTTATCCCGCTGCGGTATCAAAGAGTTGTATATTCCACCATCGGTCAAGACTATCGGCGACTGGGCGCTGTCAGACTGCGACAGTCTGTCGTCGGTGATGATTTCCGGAGTCGAGACAATGGGAAATAATTGTTTCGAAGAAAATGGATCACTCCTGCGGGCCAACCTGCCGGAGACACTGAAATCGATGGGCGACGGCTGCTTCAATAATTGCACCAACATGCTACGTATCTCACTCCCCTGGTCGGAAATAAAGATGAACGACTGCTTCAACGGTTGCCCGTCGGTGAAGTGTATCGAGGTTCTTGCAGAGGAGCCCTATCCCTTCCCGGAGAACTGCTTCAAGGATGTGGACCGGAGTAAGTGTGATCTTCTTGTCCCGGTTGAGTCACTCGAGAAATATCAGGCTGCTGAAGGATGGAACGAGTTCTACCGCATCAACTATATCCCCACATCTGGAATCGAAGCCATGAAAGCCGACAAGGATGCTGATTTCACTGCCACAGGAGGGAAAGGCTCGATAAGCATTGTCAACACTGCCGGAAAACAGATTGAAGTTGCTTCTGCCAACGGTGAGAAAGTAGCTATAGTGACGGCATCGGGCGTAACCGAACTGTCGCTGCCTTGCGGCATATACATTGTGTCGTCGCCGACCTCAAGTCTGAAAATCTACGTCAGATAGCCCCCCCCTTAAAACCTCATTTCATATATTTTCAGTTCCCTGGGGTCGCTGTAATTTTATGAAATGGGGTCTCAATCCGCCTCCCCCTGTATATCCGGGGAGGCGGATTTGCGAGTGTCGTGAATTTTTATTAAATTTGCAGCCTGATTCAAAAACAGTAACTAATAAATAAACCGATATACTCATGAATCTTTTAGCAGGAAAGACAGCCGTAGTGACCGGCGCCGCACGCGGCATCGGCAAGGCTCTTGCACTCAAGTTTGCTTCAGAAGGAGCCAATGTAGCGTTCACAGATCTTGTAATCGACGAGAACGGCAAACAGACAGAGGAAGAAATAGCTGCCTATGGCGTGAAAGCCAAAGGCTATGCCTCCAACGCGGCAGACTTCGCACAGACAGAAGAAGTGATCAACAAGATAAAGGAAGATTTCGGATCGATCGATATCCTCGTCAACAACGCCGGAATCACCAAAGACGGGCTCATGATGCGCATGAGCGAGGCCCAGTGGGACGCAGTGATCGCAGTCAACCTGAAATCAGCGTTCAACTTCATCCACGCCACACTCCCCATCATGATGCGCCAGCGCAGCGGCTCCATCATCAACATGGCCTCTGTAGTAGGCGTTCACGGCAACGCCGGACAGGCCAACTACGCAGCGTCAAAAGCAGGTCTCATCGCCCTGGCGAAAAGCATCGCCCAGGAAGTGGGCAGCCGCGGCATCCGTGCCAACGCCATCGCTCCCGGCTTCATCGAGACTGCCATGACAGCCGCCCTTCCCGAAGAAGTGCGTGCCGACTGGTGCAAGAAGATACCCTTGCGCAGAGGAGGCCAGGTGGAAGACATCGCCAACGTCGCACTCTTCCTTGCCAGCGATATGTCAAGCTACGTCACAGGCCAGGTGATCCAGGTCGACGGCGGCATGAATATGTAAGATTCCATTTTTGCCTGCGCGGCAATTGAAATTATAAATCTAAAAGTTTAGAGGTTTAATATCATGCCCGATAAACTTGAAAAATATGCAATCATAGTCGCCGGAGGGGTAGGAAGCCGCTCCGGCGATTCTCTTCCCAAGCAGTTTCACGACCTTTGCGGACATCCTATGCTGTGGTGGACTCTCCGGGCGTTTCAACACCAAAACCCCGATACACATATCATCGTAGTGATGCATAAGGATTTCATCGGCTACTGGAAAGAGGTCAAGGGACCGGATTGTGCGCCCCACACTGTCACTGCCGGAGGAGCCACACGGACCGAATCCGTGGCGGCAGGCCTGCGACTTGTACCGGACGACGCCGAAGGCCTCGTAGCGGTCCACGACGCCGCGCGTCCGCTTGCATCCGCAAGTCTCATCGCAGAAGGATGGCGGGAGGCCGCGCTGCATAAAGCCGTCATTCCGGGAGTGCCGATGTCCGACTCCCTCAGGGAAGGCACCAGAGACGACAGCAAAACAGTCGACAGAAGCCGTTACTTCATAGTGCAGACACCACAGGTGTTTCACATCCATCTGCTCAAAGAGGCATACGCGAAAGCCCTGAGGGCCGAAGGCGCTTCGTTCACCGACGATGCCAGCGTAGCCGAATGGGCGGGCCATCACGTGCGCATGTACGACGGCGACCCGTCCAATATCAAGGTCACCTATCCGGGCGACTTCAGGATTGCACAGTTCACGCTCCAAGACACTCTCGACTGATTGAATAAAATGCGAAACAGTCCCGAATTTTAATTTTAACATTTTTCATTTTCTGCCATGACACCACTCTACGAAGACAACCATATCATAATTGTGCGCAAGGAAGCCGGCGAGATAGTGCAGGGCGACAAGACCGGCGACACTCCGCTTTCGGAGACTGTCAAGGAATATCTCAAGGACAAATACAACAAACCCGGCAACGTGTTCTGCGGCGTAGTGCACCGCATAGACCGCCCTGTCACCGGTGTGGTCCTTTTTGCAAAGACATCCAAAGCATTGTCAAGACTAAATGAGATGCTGAAGAAAGGAGAGATACACAAGACATACTGGGCCATGGTGGAAGGCAGACGGGATAAAAAAGAGGGTGAGATCGAATCATGGCTCCTTTCCGACGGACGCACCAACAAGACCCGGGTAACCGACAGCACTGCCCCGGGTGCGAAACTCTCCAGACTGAAATACCGCGTCATTGCCGAGGGCGACAGATATTCTATCCTGGAAGTGCGCCTGCTCACCGGGAGGAAACACCAGATAAGGGTGCAACTGTCGTCTACCGGAACCCCGATCAAAGGAGACCTGAAATATGGAGCACGGCGCAGCAACCCCGGTGGCGGCATCTCGCTGCTGGCCAAACGCATCGAATTCATACACCCGGTGTCGAAACAGCAAATCATCGTAGAGACAGAACCTTTGCCCGAAATGACCACAATTATGCAGAAATAGTTTGAGAATAAAGATTTTTTGACTAACTTTGCACGAAGATTGGAATTGTGTGCAATTCACATTAACGAAGACACGCGACTATGGGATTAAAGACACGAGAAAAATTCATAGAAGTGGCGCGGCAACTTTTCGCAAGAAAAGGTGTCGAGAACACCACTATGAACGATATCGCGTCGGCATCAGAAAAGGGAAGACGCACTATCTACACGTATTTCAAGAGTAAACGCGATATCTACAATGCAGTCATAGAGCAGGAGACAGATATCGTCATGACACGGCTGCGCTCCATAGTGGCCAAGCCGGTGCCTGCCGATGTCAAGCTTCAGGAGTATATCGAAGCCCACTTCGAGACAATGCGCGAGGTAGTCTCGCGCAACGGCACCCTGCGCGCATGGTTTTTCCGCGACATAAGGAAAGTGGACCGAGCCCGCAGGGCTGTGAGCCGGAAAGAGACGATACTGCTGCATCAGATTCTGTCCGAAGGAGTGGCCGAGGGTATCTTCGACATAGAAAACATACCGCGTCTGGCGATGGTGATAACAAAGACCATACAGGGTCTTGACGTGCCATACATAAGGGAAGATATCTCGGAGACCGGTGTGGACAAGGATGAACTGGCCAAGATGTTCTCATCGCTCCTTCTCAACGGACTCAAACGCCGCGACATCTGAATACGGATTTCCTTCCAATCAAAAAAAACGGCTTTCAACGAATCAACTGCGCCGCATGGCGGTCAAAACAAACAATTTGAAAACATCTACCATGTATATCAACGCAATAGGACATTACATTCCCTCTCAACGCATATCGAACGACTATTTCAGGGACCTCAACGGACTGGATCCTGACTGGATCATCCAGCGCACCGGAATCAGGAGCCGCAGCAGATGCGGAGCCGACGAGAACGTAGACACCATGGCATTCGACGCAGTGGAGAATGCGCTGCCACGCCTCCCCTATCCGGTGAAAGACGTGGATCTGCTGGTAGCGGCACATTATTGCGCCTACGACACCGTGGGCACCGTAGCCCACAAGGTGCAGCGTAAGTATGGAATCGAAGGAGCAAAGGCCCTTTACGTTTCTTCGGCTTGCAGTTCATTCGTCAACGGTCTTGAAGTGATCGAAGGCTACTTCGCCATGGGAAAGGCAAAGAAGGCTCTTCTAATCTGCAGCGAACACAACTCGTATTACTCCAACGACACCGACCACACCGCAGGCCATCTGTGGGGCGATGCCGCCGTGGCATATTTCATCAGCGCTGAAAAGCAGGCTGACACTGACATCGAGATTCTCTCTGTCTTCACAGAAGCCGAGGGACATATCGGCAAAGGGCCGGACGGTGTCATGCTCAGACCAAAAGAAGACGGAATCCAGATGCCAGCCGGGCGCGACGTGTTCATGTATGCCGTAAAATATATGGAATATGCCCTCGAAAACAACCTTAAGGAAAGCAATCTGACCAAAGATGATGTCAGCTACTTCATCACCCATCAGGCAAACATGCGCATCGTCAAGCAACTGTCGCACATGATGGAGGTTCCGATGGAGAGATTCCTCAACAATATAGAGGAACTTGGCAACACAGGCAGTGCAAGCGCGGCTCTCGTGCTTTCCCAAAACCAGACGAACCTGAAAAAGGGCGACATTGTCTCGCTGATGGTATTCGGAGGCGGCTATTCATGCGCTGCCTTCACTGTAAAGATATAATATTTTATCCCTGAATTACAAACAGTTGATCTTTTTGATAAATTTCGTTAACAATTATTAACTCAAAAAGACTTGACAAAGGGTCAAAAATGTTGTAATTTTGTAACCGTAATCACAACGCGGGATGGAGCAGTGGTAGCTCGTTGGGCTCATAACCCAAAGGTCGCAGGTTCGAGTCCTGCTCCCGCCACTCTGAAAATCTGGCCTTCGAAACATATCGAAGGCCTTTTTTTTGTATCATATCACACAAATCATATAAAGCCCCAATATACAGTGAGAGAAAAAGAATTCCTTCCTAACCTGAAGAAACTCGGCATCACCGAAATAAACGACATGCAGAAGCGCGCCATGGCCACCGCTTCCGAGTCAAAAGAGATAATACTGGTATCCCCTACCGGTTCGGGCAAGACAGTGGCATTCACGCTCCCCATGCTGAAATGGCTGAATCCGGCAGCAGGCCGAGTGCAGGCCATAGTCATCGCCCCCTCGCGCGAACTTGTGATACAGATAGCCGGAGTGGTGCGCGAACTCGCCTCCGGCTTCAAAGTCTCGGCTCTCTACGGCGGACACAATGTAGACGACGAAGTAAATACCCTCAGCGTGACTCCCGACATAATAATAGCCACCCCCGGCCGTCTGCTCGACCATCTGAAGCGGGGGAACGTGGACCCCGCGTCTACCCGCATACTCATACTCGACGAATACGACAAATCGCTTGAACTCGGTTTTGAGGACGACATGCGAAAGATATTCAACCGGCTCAAGAACGCAAGCCGCTTCATACTCACCTCCGCCACCAGAAGCAGCGTCCTACCTTCATTCCTGAAACTCGCATCGCCGACGGAACTTGATTTCTCTGAAAAGACCGGCGGTGTGCGCGACAGAATGCGCATCTACCGCGTTCAGACAGAAAAAGACAAACTTGAGTCATTGCTCCAACTTCTGCGCACGATCACCGACGGAGACATACCGGAAAAAACCATCGTATTTGTCAATTATCGCGAGAGCGCTGTGAGAGTGGCGGATTTTCTGAAGAGGCACAAGGTGGCTTGCGCTCTCTATCACGGAGAACTCGACCAGTTTCAGAGGGAAGACGCCATAGCCATGTTCAACAACGGATCCGCCCCTATCCTCATCGCCACCGACCTTGCGGCACGCGGCCTCGACATTCGCGGTGTGAGCAGCATCATACACTATCACCAGCCGCTCACCGAAGAAACCAACACCCACAGAAACGGCCGTACGGCGCGCGTCGACGCCACAGGCGACATCTATATGCTGACCGGGCCTGACGAGGAACTGAAGCCTTTCGTGAGCACCGACGGCACATTCAGGGTCGATCCTGACGCGCAGTCGAGACTCACCAGCGACATGTCTACAATCCGAATCAGCGCCGGACGCAAGGAGAAACTATCGAAAGGCGACATCGTGGGATTCCTCTGCAAGGAAGGCGGACTCGAGGCATCTCAGATAGGCAGCATCACACTCTCCGACCATCACGCGCTGGTGGCGGTGCCGTCCGAAAGCGCACCCTCTCTGGTAAAAAAAGCGGGAGACGCCAAGATAAAAGGAACCAAACGTAAGTTCATTATACTTTAAGCTAATTCATCTTATATGCGGAGCCGCAGACTCCGCACCACATCAAAAAAATCCCGATGCCTCGAAAGGCACCGGGATTTTACTTATGTCCGTAGATGGAGATTACTTGCGGAGTGCTATCTCATCAGCGGAGAGTTCGGGATCTGTGCCCCAGTTCTGCTGAGAAAGACGCACGTAGTTGTTGTAGCGCCAGCGTGCGTTGTCCTCGCATGCCTTGAAGAGTTCGTCAGCTGCTTCAGGACACATCTTCTTAACAGATGCGAAACGAACCTCACCTGCCAGGAAGTCCTGGAACTTGCTCCAGTCCGGAGCCTTGCTGTCAAGGCTGAACGGATTCTTGCCTTCTTCCTCAAGAGCGGGGTTATAGCGCCAGAGGTGCCAGTAGCCGCATTCCACCGCTTTCTTCTCCTCAGCCTGGCTCTTGCCCATGCCTGACTTGAGGCCATGGTTGATACAGGGAGCGTAAGCGATGATGAGCGACGGACCGTCGTAAGCCTCAGCCTCGCGGATAGCCTGGAGAGTCTGCGCGTTGTTGGCTCCCATTGCGATCTGAGCCACGTAGACGTAACCGTAGGTAGTGGCGATCAGACCGAGGTCTTTCTTGCGGATACGCTTGCCGGCTGCGGCAAACTTGGCGATAGCGCCGATAGGAGTGGACTTGGAGCTCTGGCCGCCGGTGTTGGAGTAAACCTCGGTGTCGAGCACAAGGATATTGACGTTCTTGCCGGAAGCGATCACGTGGTCGAGACCGCCGAAACCTATATCGTAGGAAGCGCCGTCACCACCGATGATCCACTGGCTGCGTTTTGTGAGGAACGCGGAAGTATTGATCACAGTCTTGCAGAGGTCGCAGTCACACTTCGAGCAAGCAGCCTTGAGAGCCTCGCCCGCTGCGCGTGAGAGGTTGGAATCCTCGCGAACTTCAAGCCATTTTGCAGCGGCGCCCTTGATATCTTCGGTGCAGCAGTCGCAGTTCTGAATCTTGTTGCAGGTGTCTACGAGGCGTTCGCGCATCTTCTCATATGCGATGTTCATGCCGAGGCCGAACTCACAGAAGTCCTCGAAGAGCGAGTTTGCCCAAGCCGGACCGTGGCCGTTCTCGTCGGTGGTGTAGGGAGTGGAGGGAACGGAACCGGAGTAGATAGAAGAGCAACCGGTAGCGTTTGCCACGATCTCATGATCACCGAAAAGCTGAGTGATGAGTTTCACGTAGGGAGTCTCGCCGCATCCTGAGCAGGCACCTGAGAACTCGAAGAGCGGAGTTGCGAACTGGCTCATCTTCACATTCTGCTGGATGTTGACGAGGTTCTGCTTGCTCTTGACGTTCTTTGCAAGGTATTCCCAGTTTGCAGCCTGGCCTTCCTGAGTCTCGAAGTGCTTCATGGTGAGAGCCTTCTCGCCCTTCTTACCCGGGCAGACATCAGCACAGTTGCCGCAGCCGAGGCAGTCGAGCACGTCTACCTGCTGAACGAAACGCAGGCCTTCGAGACCCTTGCCGATAGCGGGCAGAGTGTGATCCTCGCCGAAGGGAGCGGCTGCCATTTCCTCTGCGTTGAGAAGGAACGGACGGATAGAAGCGTGAGGACAAACATATGCGCAGATATTGCACTGGATACAGTTTTCAGGGTTCCATTCCGGAACGAAGGCTGCGACGCCACGTTTCTCGTAGGCTGCGGTGCCCTGCTTCCAGGTGCCGTCTTCTATGCCCGCGAATGTGCTGACGGGAAGGAGGTCGCCATCCTGAGCGTTGATCGGACGCACTACGTTGGTGATGAACTTCGGCTCGTCGCGTTCTACGGCAGCGTCGTCGGCGAGTTCAGCCCATGCCGGATCCACGGCGAGAGTCTTGTATTCGCCGCCGCGGTCTACTGCGGCATAGTTCATGTTGACGATGTTGTCGCCCTTCTTGCCGTAGCTCTTCTTGATGAACTTCTTCATCTGCTCAACAGCGAGATCTACGGGGATCACCTCTGTGACTGTCTCTTATACACATCTCCGAGCCCACGAGACACTG
>USNC01000034.1 GCA_900555915.1 uncultured Porphyromonadaceae bacterium
GCTCGGAGATGTGTATAAGAGACAGACGTTATGACGGCGAGACCATGGAGAATCTCTTGGCGCGACCAGCCGCAGTGGAACACACTTGCCGCACGCTCCCGTCCCTGCTGGCGCATTCCGATATCGAGTGTGGGCACGCCGAGAGACGCGACCTCTACGACACCGCTCGAACTATTGCCCACCACGCCTTGCGAAAGACTCACGGCCGACAGATATCTGCGCATGCCGAGCGACGGCACCAATATTGACCTGTCTGTGTATCTACGCTCAAACTCCCTGAGCAGGGCTATCTGCGGCGCGGGATCGGTGTCGTTGTTGGGATATGTCAGTATGACACCGTAATCGCCGTGCCCATCAAGGAAAGAGCCTACGGCAGCAAGAAATTCCTCCATCTGCCGCTCCGGCGACACGTCGGCAAGGGTGGCGGCATGCAGAGTGCCGACAAAAAACTTCGCCGGCAACCGCCGGCCGAGCGACTCCCAGAGTTGATCGGCCGTCAGCAGAGGCACATTTGCTGCATTCCAGACACCGAGTGCCCCGGTGGTCAGGATTCTGTCGGCAGCGATACCCATCGACCGCAACCGCGCGGCGCACAGGTCAGTTTCGGCGAGATGCAGTGTGGCCAACTGGGAGATGGCGTTGCGGATGGCATTGTCGAACGCACCTTCCGAGACCGTTCCCCCCGCGATGTGGATTATAGGCACCGAATGCATACATGCCGCCGACGCCACGGCAAGCATCTCATAGCGGTCGCCGAGGATGACTACCGCCTCCGGCGAATGCTCTCCGAACCACCTACCATATAGACTGGCGGTGTTGGCAAACGTCTCATCGGGAGAGTCACCGGCCGTAGGCAGCCTCACGGGGTCGCAGCCCGCTTCCACTATCTCATTGACTGTCATCCCCATGCCAGGCATGAGGTGCATATTGGATGCGAGAATACGGAGTGGAATGTCCCGGCTTCGCAGTTCGTCGGCGAGAGGGAGAAGAAGCCCCCAGTCTGCGCGTGTGGATGTGGCTACCGCTATCATAGCTCAATCAGCTCGTCGGGAGCGAAATCACGTATGGCCGCAGTGCCCAGCACCTCGTCCCAGCGCATGGGTGAGACTCCATTGCCGGGACGCTTCACATAGATGTTGCTTTCGGTGAGCAACTCACCTTTGCGTATGGGGCGTATGGCCACGATGCTCTTGCGCGCCACTTCTATGTTTGGACGTTCGGACTCGGTGACGTGCTTTAGTCCGGAGCCGAGAGCCAGCTCCACATGGCGTATGCCGGACACCATGGCCTTGAGTTCGCCGGGTTCGAGCGAAGCCTTGTGGTCCGGGCCTTCCATAGTGCGGGAGAGGGTAAAATGCTTCTCAATGACCTGCGCTCCGAGAGCGGCGGCGGCCACCGGCACCTCGATGCCGAGCGAATGGTCGCTGAATCCGACGGCCACTCCCAGTTCGCGTCCGATGGTGAGCATGGCCTTCAAGTTTACGTCGGCGTAGGGTGTCGGATACTGGGTGTTGCAGTGGAGCACCGTTATGTCGCTGCGTTTCAGAGCCGGGACAAAGCCGGCGGGGGTAGACGGGTGCGTGCCTGTCAGAATGTCGATGGCCTCCCCTATCTCTTCGATTGTGGACATTCCGGTGGAAAGGATCACGGGGATTCCTTTCTCCGCGATCTTGCGCAGGTAAGGGAGATTCGTTATCTCGCCCGAGGGAACCTTGAAGTAGTCCTGACCGAGATCGGCGAGAAGGTCGATCGAGGTGAGATCGAACGGGGTTGACATGAATCCTATACCCACTTCCCCGCAATATTGCTTGAGTGGAGCGTAGTCTGAAAGCGGGAGATGAATCTTGCGGCACATGTCGAGCTGCGACTCCTCCACTCCCGTGTTTTCTTTCTGATATTGGGCCTGGGGAGCAAATTCAGATATCACGAGTTCCGGAACGGCGGTCTGGAACTTCACATAGTCAGCTCCGGCCTCTTTTGCGGCAACCACCATTTTCTTCGCGGTCTCGAAGTCTCCGTTATGGTTTACTCCGGCTTCCGCTATGATAATACTCTTTGTCATGGCATAATTATTTATTCAAGTTTCGCGGGCTCAACTTGGAGAGTATGAGGTTATAGCCTATATATTGCAAAATTACAAAAAAAATTTGATATTCAAGTTTCGCAGGCTAAACTTGAAGTTTTATGAGGTTGGTTTTTTGGTGATTGATGTGTGGGGCGAGGTTTGGGAAGTGGTGACCCTCCGGGGCACTGGGTTGTTGGGGTTTGTAATACCCCGGGCTGCTACTTCGGGCCTTCGGCCCTCGTCTTGCCCGGGGTTGGGCAAGGAAACGCCCCTCCGGGGCGTGACTGAGGTTGGTTTTTGGTGATTGATATGTGGGGCGAGGTTTGGGAAGTGGTGACCCTCCGGGGCGTGAATGAGGTTGGATTTTTGGGGAGTTTCGGCATACGGGACTGTGGTGAAATATGGAAATTCTTGAATCATGCTAAACGAATGGAAAAATTTTTGTAACTTTGCCGTGAGAACTATCAAAAGAAAATGCTTATGAGAAAATTTACTTGTGTCTTGATC
This sequence comes from uncultured Porphyromonadaceae bacterium, assembly GCA_900555915.1. Taxonomy (GTDB): domain Bacteria; phylum Bacteroidota; class Bacteroidia; order Bacteroidales; family Muribaculaceae; genus Lepagella. The sequence goes on from USNC01000034.1 coordinate 2,573, forward strand.
GCCGGCGCCATGGCCGGCACGCTGCCGGCAACGGCAACTATGCGCAACGTGTTTGGCGTCCAGACGAAGGCGGGGGCAAGAGGCCAGAAGGAAGTCCGCGCCCCTAAGTCGAAGAAAGAGGCCATGGACATGGCACGTGCGGCGGCGACTGAAAATCCTATATGGCGTGCCGGAAGCGAGACAGTATATGGCTGGGACGGCGCCGAATGGCAGTTTGAAGAGCAATACACCATAGAATATGACCAGGACGGCCGCAAGACCAAGGAGATAATGGTGGACTATGAGGATTTCTATCACCGCACCACATACACCTACGACGCCAACGGAATGATCACATGCGAGATAGTGGAGGAATCGGAAGACGGCGAGAACTACGTGAACTATTCCAAAAAGGAACGCACGTATGACCCGATCGTGACCAACCTCATCACGAGCAACCGCGAATACATGTGGATCGGCGGCAACTGGATGCTCGGCGGCAACAACTACAACCGCAACATCACACGCAATGCCGACGGCAACGTGACACTGGTGGAGATCGCTGTCTGGTATGACGGAGCATATGATCCTACCAACCGCATCACCGTGACCTACGGCGGCGACGGCAAGGCCACCACAATCAAGGAAACAGTGCTCACCTACGACGGAATCGAGTTCAAATGGGCCGACGGCGACGAACTCACAAATATCACATGGGACCGCACCGACGGACAGATTGTCTCGATCGAAGGATTCGGACTCGGCGCCAACCGCATGAAATCGTGCGACGAAATATCTGACGGCGATGTGATCCATTCCGAGCTGACCTACGACGGAGAGAACTTCACCGCCGTGATGACCGGCGAAATCGACGGCGACAAGGTGGAGGGCACAGTGGTCTACGAGGTGCTTGACGACTTCGGCAGCTACAGCCAGACAAGCACCCAGACTTATCACGAGAACGGTGAGACATACACCGAAGTGGAGACCTACGTATTGAGAAACGATTCTTACGGCAACATGCTCGAGTCAAGAAACGCAGTGGTCTTCGACGACGGCTATGAGGAAATATTCGAAGACATCACCGGGACTGTGGAATATGACGACACCTACGGTTATCCCCTCGTCTACTCCGTGGCCATGGGCTATTACGACGAGACGCTCGACGACTATGTGAAGGAAAACATGATAAAGATGGAATATTCCGACTATAAGGACGTGACAACTGGAGTGACCGGCATCGGCGCCGACTCCGCGACTGCCGACACCGTCTTCTATACACTCCAGGGAGTGAAGACGTCACATCCGGTGAAGGGAAACATATACATCATGAAGAAAGGAGACAAAGCCACCAAGGCAGTATTCTGACTTCCTGCATAAGACTCAGACAAGGGCAATCCTCCGGGGTTGCCCTTGAGTTAAGGGTGAAGGGTGAAGAGTTAAGGGTTAAGGGTTAAGGTGTTTTGGGGCGATTATTTTCAGAGGTTTATATTGTATTTCGGGATTTTTTAATTAAATTTGCAATCTCGACGTCCTCCTGCGGATGTCTTGATTATTCCGTCATGAAAAACTAAGACCGAAAGACCATTACAGCATGAGACTCGCAGCAATATGCACATTGGCCGCACTGGCCCTCAACGCCTACCCACAGCAGACACTCTGGGGCAACGTTCCTACAGTATCGCCACAGATCAACGATGACAACACCGTGACCTTCCGTCTTGTGGCACCCGCAGCCAAAGATGTGAAAGTGACCGGCGACTTTCTGCCGCCACAGAAGATAGAAACCCCTATGGGGGAGTTTGATCTGCCGGGAGCGGCACCGCTCACCCAGAACGACGGAGTATGGGAATACACGAGCGGACCTCTCGCCCCGGAACTATACAGCTACACATTCGTGGTGGACGGAGTCAAGATCACGGATCCCTCCAACGTGTATCAGCTCCGCGACATAGCGTCGCTCACCAACGTGTTTCTGATCGAGGGAGGCCGCGCGAGCGACTACGCGGTCAAGGACGTGCCTCACGGCACGGTGTCGAAGACCTGGTATCACAGTCCTTCGCTCGGCATGGACCGCCGCATGACCGTCTATACCCCCGCGGGCTACGAAGACTCCGACGCGAGATACCCTGTGCTGTATCTGCTGCATGGCATGGGAGGCGACGAGAACGCCTGGCCGGAACTGGGACGCGCCACCCAGATACTCGACAACCAGACAGCACGTGGCGAGGCGAGACCGATGATAGTGGTGATGACCAACGGCAACGCCGCCATGGCTTCGGCTCCCGGAGAGTCAGGAGCGGGGATGACAGTGCCCACGATGCAACTGCCCAAGACCATGGACGGGAGTTTCGAGACGGCCTTCCCGGAAGTGGTGGAATATATCGACTCGCACTACCGCACCATTCCCGAAAAGAAAGGTCGCGCCATAGCGGGCCTCTCGATGGGAGGATTCCATTCGCTCCACATATCGAAGGAATATCCCGACATGTTTGACTACATAGGACTCTTCTCCGCCGCCATAATGCCCGACAGGAACGTGAAGTCTCCGATATACGATGACATGGCCGGCAAACTCCGCCGTCAGTTTGACAAGCAGCCCGCCCTATACTGGATTGCCATAGGGGATACCGATTTCCTCTACAAAGACAATCAGGACTACCGCCGGCTTCTCGACGACAACGGATTCAAATACACTTATTTCGAGACTCCGGAGGGCCATATCTGGAAAAACTGGCGCATCTATCTCTCGGAATTCCTGCCGCAGATCTTCTGACACTTCCACCCTTCAATTTCCCGAGGACTTCCCTAACTTAAATGAGACGACCAGCACTACTATTACTTATGGTGGCCGCGCACATGGCAGCCGCTCTCGCAACCGCGCCGAGCGTAGGCGAACTTCTGACACGCCTCGACTCGATGATCGACAATGAAGACGCATATGTGCGCCTCAAGCTTGACAAGATCGCAGAGTTGAAGCAGAAGCGCAAACGCACGAGCAGCGATGAGGAACGGTATTGGAACAACCGCGCGCTATACGACGAATATTTCGTGTTTGACGCAGACTCCGCCATATGCTACGCCGACGCAAACCTCAAGATAGCCCGCAATATGGGCAACAGGCAGTGGGAATATGAATGGCGCATCAATAAATCTTTCGCCCTCTCGGTGATGGGATTCCTCAACGAGGCACAGGAAGAACTGTCGCAGATCGATGTCGCGGAACTCTCCGACGCAAACAAGATAAAATATTACGGACAGCTCGCCTATCTCTACTCGCACATGGGCCAGCTGTCAGACCACAAGATCATAGGCACCGACGACTACGACCACATCAGCCACTGCTATGAAGACTCGATATCGTCGCTGATCACCCGCGACAATCCGGACTATCTCTGGTATGCAGCATCGTCAAAGGTAGACAGCAAGACTATCCCCGCCGGTCTTATCGAGACGGTGAAGGCCTCGGTAGACACCTGCTCGTTCGACTCCCGCTCCGACGCGATGAACTGCTACATACTGTCGAGGCTCTACGACCGCCTTGACGACAAGGAAAACCGTATGCGCTATCTCATTCTGTCGGGCATGACCGACGTGCGGACCGCCAACCGCGACATAGCCTCGATCAACGAACTCGCCACCATACTTCTCGAAGACGGAGACATAGAGCGTGCCTACAAATATGTGAACTACAGCCAGAACCAGGCCCTCCGCCTGCCCAACAGGATAAGGGCGGCGTCGCTGGCGAAGACCGTATCGGAAGTGCACCGCCTGCACGAGACAAGACTCCGCAAGTCGCAACACGACCTGACGGTGGCTCTCGCGGTGCTGTTTGTGATCCTCATATCTCTGGTCATGCTCATAATTCTCTACATGCGCAGGAGCCGGCAACTGAAGAAATCGCAGACCGAACTTGAGGAGGCCAACCGGGTGCTCACGGAAAACATGAATGAAATCACGCGCAACAAGGCTGAGCGCGACAAACTGATAGCGAACCTTCAGGCGGCAAATGCCTCCAATCAGGAGATATCGATGACCCTGCGCGAGGCCAACTACGTGAAGGAGGAATGCATAGGAGCGGCTTTCGCTTTGTGCTCCTCATATATCGAACGCTTCGAGAAATACCGCAAGGAGATATTGAAATTTGTGAAGGCGGAGAAATGGGACGAACTCAAGGCCGACGTGATAGCGGCGTCATACTCCAACCGCGAGCTGAAAGATTTCTACAAGAGTTTCGACACACTCTTCCTCAACATATATCCCGACTTCGTCAATGACTTCAACAAACTCCTCCGCCCGGAGGAGCAGCTCGCGGTCAATGCGGGAGAACTCAACACCGAGTTGAGAATCTATGCCCTCGTCCGCCTCGGCATCTCCGACTCAGTGAAGATTGCGGCGCTGCTGCACTGCTCTCCGCAGACCGTCTACAACTATCGCCTGAAGATGCGCAACAAGGCAATCATAGCGAAAGAGAAATTCGCCGACGCCGTCAAGTCGCTCGGCAAATACCAGGAATAACCCTTGATACCGGGAAATTGGGTCTAAAAATAAACATCCATCCCTGTCTGCTCCTGATTGTCGATAAACATAGCATAGTATACGGGCATATACGTCACTTTCCCATTGCTCTTCACTTTACGTTCGTTCGAAAGGACTACACCGGAGATGATGTGATATTCCGGCTCAGCAAGGAAACGGCTTAATGCACTATAGACCGTATAGTCCTTGCCCGATTTCACTTCAAGAGGAAGCACTGAAAGGGAGACATGGTCGTTGATGAGAAAATCCACTTCACCTTTATGCCGGTTGTCGTAATAAAAAAGGTCGTGGCCATGAGCCTTCAGTTCCTGCGCAACCACGCTTTCATATACCGAACCAAGATTGATACTTTTTATATCTTCAAGGAGCGGTTTGATATTATTGCCATACAGTCGGTTGGTCAAAAGTCCAACATCATTGTAATAGAGTTTTAGCAGATTCTTCATCATAGACTCCGCAAGCGGATAACGCGGATTTGAGATTGCATTGACATTAAGGGCAATCCCCGACGAAATCAAATATTCGAATTCATCACGGTAATTATCATAGCGGTCGCCCTTTTTATCCATTATATCCTTTACTACGATTCTCTTTTTCTTGTTTTCCATCTGCGATGGTATCATGTCGTATATGCGCCGGATCATCAACCTCTTGCCACTGTCTTTTTCATATTTTGAAGCGTCGTCGCTCGACCAGATATTTTTCTATTTTACGATACAGCATATTCTCTAATTTTAAGGATTTTCTTCATCATGTGCAAAATTAACTAATAATTATCACATTAGCAAACATTACTACACTTTTCAATAGATTTTTACCCCTTAAAAATACACTTTTCAATAGATTTTTACCCCTCAAAACTACACTTTTCAATAATTCAAGTTTCACAAGCTCAACTTGAAGGTATAAGGTGATAAGGTTATGAGGTTAGTTTAAGTGCAGCTCCTCTCCGGTCTTTATCTGAGGTGCGTCCTGCTTAAGAACGTTTCAGAGGCTTCAGGAAGCCTGCCGGCGATTATACCGGCACCGTGAAAAACTTACAATATCAAAAAGCCAACATCTTGAAATGAAGCATTTTAGCCGCAATAATACTTACATATATTGATTACCACGTTATTATTTGCAGAGAAGAGTGATTAACTTTGCATCCGGGTTCCCAACGAGGGGCCCGCGCACATGGAAATCAATTAACCCTGCAATGACAATAATGAAAAGAGCAACCTTCCTCAGCATCTGCATGTCGGTGGCGCTTGCAGCCCCGGCATTCATATCTTGCGGCAGCGACAACGACACCCCCGACACCCCGTCCGGAAGCACGGTCTCGATCACAGTGTCGCCGGAAACACTTGAAGCCGGACACGAAGCCTCAACGCTCGACCTCTCCGTGACGGCCGACCGCGACTGGGCCATAGCCGGAGACGCCGACTGGATATCGGTGCAGCCTTCGGGCGGGCTGAAAGACCGCACTTCCATCATCAAAGTTAAACTTACGGCCAACGGAGGTCTTGACGAGCGCACGGCCAATGTCAACATCTCAGCCGGAGGCAAAGTGATAAAAACAGTGGCAGTGAGCCAGAGAGCCACCGCCAAGGCTTCATTCTCCACAAAAACGCTTACTTTCGGCGGACAGGAAAGCGCCACCGGCATCACTCTGGAGTCGAACGTGGCATGGGAGATCACAAGTTCGGAATCCTGGCTCACCGCAACTCCGGCAAAGGGAGGGAAAGGAGAAACCGAAGTGACAGTGAAAGCCTCCGCCAACGACGGCGACGAGACCCGCAGCGCCACACTGACCCTCACGTATGGCGACGAAAGCACACAACTGAGCGTGACGCAGCTCTCCGATGTGGTGAACGCGCCCGCAGGCTACACCCTGGTCTGGAGCGACGAGTTCAACACTGGCTCCGTGCCCGGCAGCGACTGGACCATCGAGAACTGGGCGCCCGGACATGTCAACAACGAGCTGCAGACCTACACCTCGAAGGAAGTGGACGGAAAGCGCACTCTCGAGGTCAAAGACGGATTCCTTTACATCAACTGCTTCAAGGGCAAGGACGGGAAAGTATATTCCGGACGCATGAACGCGCGCCCCTCCACAGGCTGGCTCTACGGATACTTCGAGGCCCGCATCAATCTTCCGAAAGGGAAAGGCACCTGGCCCGCGTTCTGGATGATGCCCAGCAATGTGGACTGGAACAAGAATCCCTGGCCCTACTGCGGAGAGATCGACATCATGGAGGAAGTGGGCGCCAATCCCGACTACGTGTCATCATCGCTGCACACAGGCAACTACAACCACACCAAAGGCACGCAGAAGACCCACGAGATGAAACTTCCGGGCGCCGAAGGAGAATTCCACATATACGCCTGCGAGTGGACCGAGGATGAGATCGTCACCTATGTCGACGGCAAGGTGCAGCTCAGAGCCACGAAGGCCTCTATGGGAGCCGACCACGACTCATGGCCTTTCCACTATGCGTTCTACCCTATCCTGAACCTCGCATGGGGCGGCGACTGGGGCGGATACAAGGGAGTGGACGAGTCAGCGCTCCCGGTGTCGATGATCGTGGACTACGTAAGGATATTCCAAAAGCAATAGATTGACCGACACAGGTTTATGGTTACATGAAATCTTACAGATTGTAGAACTTTTACATTTTTCATGCAGGTTGCGACTCCCGGCTTCCCCCCGCCCCGCGGCGGCACACCGGAGGGCACGGACGCCGGGAGCAACGCACATCGACCTTGAATCTGTCTCTTATACACATCTGACGCTGCCGACGATCTTACGCGTGTAGA
>USNC01000035.1 GCA_900555915.1 uncultured Porphyromonadaceae bacterium
GGTGTGGCGGTGGCTGACTCTCCCGTCGGTCCATTCCGCCCCCAGTTCCGTCCTATCGAGGGTGTGGCCGGTATAGATCCCTGCGTGCTTGTCGACGACGACGGCAAGTCTTACATCTACTGGAGCGGCATGGGACTTTCAGTGGCACCGTTGAGCGACGACATGCTGCATCTCGCCGGAAGCCCCGTAAGGATAGAGGGCTTGCCCGAAGGTTTCAAGGAAGGACCGTTCGCGTTCAAGCGCGATGGCAGATACTATCTGACGTTCCCCTGGGTCAAAGACAAGACCGAGACCCTTGCATATGCCATGTCTGACTCGCCGACAGGTCCGTTCGAGTTTAAGGGAATCATCATGGATGAGTCGCCTACGGGATGCTGGACCAACCATCACTCCCTCGTGGAGAAGGATGGCCAGTGGTATCTTTTCTATCACCACAACGATTATTCTCCCGACATGGACAAGCGCCGCTCGGTCAGGATCGACACTGTCGGTTTCAATTCTGACGGCACTATCAGGAAAGTGACACCCACACTGCGCGGCGTAGGCGTATGCGATGCGAGAAGACGCATAGAGATAGACCGCTACAGCGACATCTCCCCGAAAGGAGCCGGTCTTCGTTTTGTAGACGAAGCTGATAAGTTTAAAGGCTGGTCGGTCGATCTGACACGCAGCGGAGCATGGGTGCGTTTCGACAGGGTCGACTTCTCGTCGCGTCCGGTCAGGGAAGTGCGCGCCATGGTGAAGAGTCAGGGCGGATGCCGTCTGAAGATTTCCGACGCCAACGGAAAGGAAATTGCCACTATAAAGGTTCCGGCATCGGAAGGCTGGAATGTGGCTGACGCCCCTGTGGCATATTCGCCTGAGGGTGTGGCCGATATCAAGGTCTCCCTCGTGAAAGGAAAGGCTGAAGTGGACTGGATAGGCTTCGACATGGTTCCGTGGGAATCAGGGGCGATGTCGACCGGCCGATACCGCAACCTTTTCAAGGAACTCGGATACAGCGACAAGGATGTGGCCGACAAACTTGATGAAATATTCCATGGAGTGTTTGAAGGTCCGGACAAGGTTTACTTTGAAGCAGACGACAACACTGCCTATATAAGCGATATCAAAAACAACGATGTGCGCACCGAAGGCATGTCATACGGCATGATGATAGCGGTGCAGCTCGACAAGAAAGAGATATTCGACCGTCTGTGGCGTTGGGCAAGCAAGCACATGCAGCATCACGGAGGGCCGCGCGACGGGTATTTCGCATGGAGCTGCAAGACCGACGGCACCCGAAATTCAGATGGATCGGCTTCCGACGGAGAACTGTATTTCATCACCTCGCTGATATTCGCGTCAAACCGCTGGGGCAATGACACCGGCATTGACTATCTCGCCGAAGCCCGCAACATCCTTGATAAATCGATGCAGAAAAGCGGCATGGAGCAGGTGGCTCCGCTCATCAACCTTGAGCACCGCCTCATCACATTCACTCCAGATCCTTACGGCGGCACATTTACAGATCCGTCATATCACATCCCGGTATTCTACGACATCTGGGCGAAGTGGGCGGGCGACGGCCGCAGTTCATTCTGGAAATCTTGTGCTGAAGAAAGCCGTGCGTTTCTCCATAAGGCGACTCATCCGTCGACAGGTCTGAACCCTGACTATTCCACCTTCGACGGCAAGCAGCGCGGAGCGAACGGTTTTCACAGCATGTTTGAGGCTTTCCGCTTCGATTCCTGGCGAGTGCCCATGAATATAGCGATCGATTACGCCTGGAGCGGCGCGGACGCCGAGTGGCAGCGCGGATATGCCGACCGTGTGCAGAACTTTTTCTACTCGCAGGGTATCGACACTTTTGTAGACCAGTACAATCCCGACGGCACTCCGGTAGACAAGGTGCTTCATGCTGGAGAGAGCGACAGCCTGCGCCATTCGGTAGGTCTCGTCGGCACACTCGGAGCCGTATCGCTTGCCGCCACCGATGTCAAGGCCAAGGAGTTTGCACAGCGTCTGTGGGATTCGCGCCATGAGCCTTACGAAGATGGATATTTCGACGCTTACTACGACGGACTTCTTCGTCTCTTCTCATTCATGCTCCTGAGCGGCAACTACCGCATCATAGAATGATCTGAAAGGAATGCTTCACGGCCGCATCGCTACAACCGGGATTGTTGCGATGCGGCCGTGATTCCGTATCTGAGCCGGTATGAGTCTCAATTGTCCGGGAGCCGGTGTGATTCATAAAAGAAGCGAGTGCGGAATATGAAGAGGAGCACGCCGCAAGCCTGCATCAGCGCTACGAAATGAAAGGCAGTGGTGAATCCAATGTTTTCAGCGATTATTCCGCCGAGCAATATGCCGAAGCCCATGCCGAGATCCCAGGAGATCAGTATCGAGGAGTTGGCAGTGCCGCGCTGGTCGTGGCGCGCCACATTTATGAACATGTTGAGAAACGCCGGATACATCTGTCCGTTGCCCAGACCGATCAGTATTGCTGAAAGATAGAAACTCCAGGGCGTGATTACAAACGCGAACATCGAGTAGCCCACCAGCGAGAGCACCGTGCCGAAAGCGGCGTTGCGGGTCATCAATCCCTTCCGGAGACTTTTCGCCCCGAAAAGACGGGATGTGAAGAGTCCGGCCGACAGAAGCATGAAAAAGATTCCGGTGCCGTCGGTGATGGCGAGTTCCTGTTTGCCATAGATGGCCACGTAGTTGCTCATCACGCCCCAGCACATGCCGAAGAAAAGGATATTCACGGCAAGTAGCCACGCCCGGCCTAAAAAGAAGTGGTCCAGACTCAGTTTCGGTTTGCCTGCCACTTTTTCCCTATGAGGCAGCTTTACGGAATAACTGCACACAAATCCGGCCAACGCGAGGATAAGGGAGAGCCAGAAGAGGAGATTGAAGTTGTCGGTGGCGTGATAGATATATATTCCGATGCTTGGGGCGATGGCCATTGCCAGATTGTTGCTGAGACCGTAGTAGCCGATGCCTTCATTGCGGCGGGAGGAGGGGAGAACATCGATCGCCACAGTGCTGTTGGCTACGGTGGTGGCCCCGAATGGTATGCCGTGTACTGTCCTTACTATTGCGAACATCAGCAGCGAGGCGGCTCCGAGATAGCCGGCGAAGCAGATGAAGAAAAAGAAAAAGCATATCATAAGGATTGATTTGCGGTCGAACGTGTCGACTGCAAATCCGCTGAAAGGGCGCACCAGGATTGTGGCCACGACGTAGCCCGAGAGCACGATTCCTATCATGTCCTTGTCGGCGGAAAACTCGGCATCCAGATAGAGTGGAAGCAGTGGGGTGAGCAGATAGAATGCGAAGAAAAGAAGGAAGTTGCACAGCATTACCTTGAGATACTGGCTGTTCCATAATCGTTCCTTGTTTTTGACTGTCGTTTCCTGCATGGTTTGTTATATTTGTTTTCAATCCGCGTCGGATAGTGTCTCTGACGGCGTTATCCCTGAAATGACGCGGCTGGGGATGAGGAGCGAAAGGTAGATGACGGCTATGACTCCGCCGTTAAGTATCGCAAACGCCTCCCAGTCCATCTCTACCGGCACGTAATCGATATAATAGCTTGATGCGTCAAGATGTATGAAGTGAAGCCTCTCCTGAAGCCATAGCAATCCTATGATAAGCGCGTTGCCGACAGCCATCCCTGTTATGGCAACTCTCATTGCGAGATACACAAACACCATGCGCAGTCTTCCCGACGGGGCGCCGAGCGCTTTCATAAGGCCGATGAATCTTTTTTTGTCGAGTATGATCGTGAGCATGCCGCTTATCAGGGTGACGCATCCCACTATCATCATGAGGGCGAGCACCACCGCCACGTTGGTGTCGAGCATCGCAAGCCAGTGGAAATAATTGGCACCTCCCACATGGGCGTTCTCAAGGCTGTAGCGCCGGTAGACGAGGCCGTCGGAATAGGCTTTCCGAAGGCCTGAATCAAGCTGCATGGTGGTCTGGTCGAGATTGTCGAAATCTTTTGTGGTGATGAGCAGGCTCGTACCCTGCGAGTCGCCGAGACCGCTGAACGTCTCTGTCAGGCGGCGGCTGCCGTAGACCATCAGGTTGTCGTAGGCATCGAAATGGGAGTCGAAGATGCCGGCTATTTTCAGGCGTCTCACCTTTACATCGTCGTTGATGAAATAGCAGTCCACCTTTTCGCCCGTGCCCAGACCAAGCTGGCTGGCGGCGATGCGCGAGATCACCACATGGAGCGAGGTGCTGTCGGCGGAATAGTCGGGGATGCGCCCTTCTGTCATATTGGAGGCTATGAAGTCTCTGGTGGTGCGGTCGTCGAGATTCTTCAGGATGATTCCTTTGAAATCTTCAGGAGTCTTCAGGATCGCCGGAAGCGATATCTGCAGTGAATAGTCGGCCACATTGGCGTCCCCGTCGAGAATTTTCCTGAGGGTAGGCGTGAGCGTCACCACATTGTCGCCTCCGTCTTCCGCATTGACTGTCATTATGATATGGGATGTGAATCCGATCACTTTTTCAGTAATCTCTCGTTTGAAGCCAAGGGTGATCGCGATCGATGCTGTCATCACCGCCACTGAGAGCGCTATGGCTGCGATGGCAACTTTCACGCCCGGACTCGATTTGCGGCCGTCGCCGCCGAGGCTGAGGCGGCGGGCAAGATATAACGAATAGTTCATTGTCGATGCATATGGTTGGAATGTCCGGATGAATGCGGCGTCGCGCGGCATATCCGGTCATCCGTATCAAAAAACTGCGCAAAGGTAATAAAAAATGTTGAAAAAAAGTTGTCTATCTTAATTCATTTTGTTAATTTTGAACATTCATGAAAGCCTGTCGGATTTGCTCGGATGGCAAATTGCAGCCTAATCATGACGATAAGAAGTAAAATCTAACATAATACAAGAACTACGATGGAAGAAAATCTCGTGAAAACCTGTCTTCACGACCGCCATGTGAAACTCGGTGCGCTTATGTCGCCTTTCGGCGGTTTCGACATGCCTATCCAGTATAAGGATATCACCACCGAACACAATGCCGTGCGCCACGAAGTGGGTGTGTTTGATGTCAGCCACATGGGTGAGGTCAGGATATCTGGTCCGGACGCATTCAGGTATGTGCAGCATATTTTCGTAAACGATGTGACCGGTGCTCCCGACGGACAGATTTTCTATGGCATGATGTGCTATGAGAACGGCGGTACTGTAGATGATCTTCTCGTATATAAGGTCAACGACAATGAATATTTCCTCGTCATCAACGCTGCCAACATCGACAAGGATGTGAAGTGGATTTTTGACAACGCGGAGGGATACGACGTGAACATCGCCGACGAGAGCCCCTATTATGGCGAAGTCGCCGTGCAGGGTCCGAAAGCCGAGGAGGTCTTGAAAAAGATTCTTGATCTTCCGCTCGAGGAAATCGCATTCTATAACTTCAAGACATATCATATTGATGGCGAGGATGTGATAATAAGCCGCACAGGCTATACCGGAGAGGATGGTTTCGAGGTGTATGGCTCCCATGATTTCACTGTGCGCCTCTGGGACCGGCTCATGGATGCCGGTGTGCAGCCCTGTGGTCTCGGCTGCCGCGACACGCTGCGTTTCGAGGTCGGCCTTCCTCTTTATGGCGATGAACTCGCAGAAGATATCAGCCCCATCGAGGCAAGCCTTTCGATGTTTGTAAAACTCGACAAGGAGGAGTTTATCGGCCGTGAGGCTCTCGCTCTTCAGAAAGCCGAAGGCGTGAAGCGCCGCATTGTAGGTATCGAACTGGAAGGAAACGCTATTCCGCGCCATGGCTATCCTGTGGAGGTCAACGGTGAGACGGTAGGTGAGATCACTACGGGCTACCGCTCCATTTCCACCGGAAAGTCCGTGGCTATGGCCATGATTCAGAAACCGTTCGACAAACTCGGCACTGAGGTGGAGGTGCGCATCAGAAAGAAGACCTTCCCCGGCAAGGTGGTGAAGAAGCGTTTCTACGATAAAAACTATAAGAAATAATCAAATATAATCGGAATAAAAATGGAAATAAAGGAAAACCTCCGCTATGCGGAATCTCACGAATGGGTAAGCCTCGACGGCGATATCGCCACTGTAGGTATCACCGATTACGCGCAGCATGCGCTCGGCGACATCGTTTACGTTGATATGCCTGAGGTAGGCGACGAAGTGGAAGCCGGAGAAGAATTCGGCGCTGTGGAGTCGGTAAAGGCCGCTTCTGACCTCTACTCGCCCGTAAGCGGTGAGGTCGTGGAGATCAACGAGGCGCTCGAGGACGAACCCGGACTCATCAACCGCGACGCATTCGCCAACTGGATCATGAAAGTGAAGGTTTCCGGCGATGCCGAACTCGATTCTCTGCTCGATGCGGAGGCTTACAGGAATATCTGCGAGGAATAGTGGGAAAGGTGTTGTAACCATATGCTTGGACGCGGTTGGCCACAGGGCCTTCCGCGCGCCAAGCATTTTACTTTCAAAAAAATATGCCTAATAGATATATACCCCATACAGAGGAAGATATAGCCGGAATGCTGACCCGTATCGGTGTCAGAAGTGTTGACGATCTTTATTCCGACATTCCGGAAGATGTGATTTTCAAAGGTGAGTACGATATCCCCTCGGCTATGACCGAGATCGAGCTCCGTGAGCATTTCAAGGCTCTGGCGGCCAAGAACTCCAGCCTGAAGGTTTTCGCCGGCGGAGGTGTCTATGACCATTATTCGCCGTCGGTGGTGAGCCATCTGCTCGGCAGAAGCGAGTTCTATACCGCCTATACTCCTTATCAGCCCGAAATCTCGCAGGGAACTCTCCAGTATATTTTCGAATATCAGAGCATGATATGCGAACTTACCGGCATGGAGGCAAGCAACGCATCCATGTATGATGGCGCCACTGCAGCTGCCGAGGCCATGATGATGATGGTGGCGTCTGCCAAGAAGAAAAACAGGGTGCTCCTCTCGTCTACTGTGCTCCCGGGTGTGGCGGAGGTGGTCAGGACTTATGCGAAGTTCCATGGCATTGAGCTTACAATGATTGCGGAGAAGGATGGTGTCACCGATCTCGATGCCGTCGCCTCCGAACTTGGCAGCGGCGATGTGGCAGGCGTGATTGTGCCGTCCCCTAACAAATATGGAATAGTGGAAGACTTCTCCGGATTGGCCGACAAGGTGCATTCCGTGAAGGCTCTGCTTGCCATGTATTGTGATCCATCGGCGCTCGCCGTGCTTCGCTCCCCCGGAGAATGGGGCGCCGACATCGCCTGTGGCGACGGTCAGAGCCTCGGTATGCCCATGCAGTTCGGCGGTCCTTACCTTGGGTTTATGGCCTGTGGAAAGGCTACGCTGCGCAAGATGCCCGGCAGAGTGGTGGGTGCCACGAAAGATGCCGACGGCAAACGCGCGTTCGTCCTTACCCTTCAGGCTCGCGAGCAGCACATACGCCGCGAGAAAGCGACCTCAAATATATGCTCCAACCAGAGCCTGATGGCTTTGTATGCCACCGTGTATGTGGCGCTCATGGGGCGCAAAGGTCTTGAGGAAGTCAACAGGCTGAGCAGTGACGGAGCGCATTATCTTTATCACAAGTTGCTTGCGACCGGCAAATTCGAGAAGGCTTTCGACAAACCTTTCCTGAAGGAATTCACACTCCGCACGAATCTCGACCTCAAGAGTCTCAATGCTTTGCTTGAAAGCCACGGATACATGGGCGGCATAGACATGGGCCATGGTCTCGTCTCTTTCGCTGTGACGGAGAAAAGGACTAAAGAGGAAATTGACGAATTCGCTGCATTGATCAATGAGGCTTAAAACAAGGAGGACACTGACATGAAATATTACGATAAACTGATATTTGAACTTTCGCGTCCCGGACGTGTGGGATATGAACTTCCTGAAAACCGGTATCCCTCTGGGGGCGTTGATTCCATCCCCTCCGACCTCAAGCGGCAGGCGGCTCCCGAACTTCCCGAGGTGAGCGAACTTGATGTGGTGCGCCACTACACCAACCTTTCCAACAAGAATTTTGGTGTAGACACAGGATTCTATCCACTCGGCAGCTGCACCATGAAATACAACCCCAAAATTAATGAGGAACTGGCGCAGATGTCCGAGTTCGCATGTCTGCATCCTTTGCAGAATCCCGACACCGCACAGGGTGCGCTCGAACTGTACTGGAATCTGCAGAACGCTCTCTCGCAGCTTGCTGGCTTTGAGGAATTCACTCTGAATCCTTTTGCCGGAGCACACGGCGAACTTACCGGACTCATGGTGATGCGCAGCTACCATATGGCGCGCGGCGACCATAAACGTACGAAAATAATAGTTCCCGACTCCGCCCATGGCACCAACCCCGCTTCTGCTATGGTGTCGGGTCTCGAGGTTGTGGAGGTGAAGAGCCGGCCCAACGGTTCGATCGACATTGAAGACCTCAAACCTCTGCTCAACGATGAGGTGGCGGGTATCATGATGACAAATCCCAACACCCTCGGCATGTTTGAGACAGAGATCGTGGAGATTGCCAAACTTGTGCATGAGGCTGGCGGACTGCTCTACTACGACGGCGCCAACTTCAATCCTCTTCTCGGCAAGGTCCGCCCGGGAGACATGGGTTTCGACATTATGCACATAAATCTGCACAAGACTTTCTCCACTCCTCATGGTGGCGGAGGCCCGGGCAGCGGTCCGGTTGGCGTGGCGAAGCATCTGGTGAAGTTCCTCCCCAATCCCCATGTCAGAAAAGACAGCGATGGCCGGTTCTATATCGAGAGAGACGGCGACGCGCTCGGTCAGGTGTCTGCATTCCTCGGCAATTTCGGGGTGATGATGAAGGCTTACGCTTATATCCTCAGTCTCGGTAAGGAGGGTATAAGGAACGTGGGCCCGATGGCTACACTCAATGCGAACTACATTAAGGAAAGCCTCAAAGATGATTACCTACTTCCGATAGAAGGTGCATGCAAGCATGAGTTCGTGTTTGACGGTCTGAAAGACAAATCGACCGGTGTCACCACCCTCAATGTGGCCAAGCGCTTGCTCGACTATGGTTTCCATGCTCCCACTATCTATTTCCCGTTGCTCTTCCACGAATCGATGATGATCGAGCCTACGGAGACAGAAAGCAAGGAGACTCTTGACGAGTTTATCGAAGTCATGCACAAGGTGGCCAAAGAAGCTTCCGAGAATCCCGATCTGGTGAAGAATTCTCCGCTGACCACACTCGTGAGGAAACTCGACGAGACTACTGCGGCGAAGAATCCCATTCTTAACTATAAGGCGTTGAAGGGTTGCTGAAAGGCAGCCCCGACAGTCGACGCGATTTTCAAATTTCAATTATCAACGTAATGCGAATCATAATCATAGGAGCCGGTCCCGGCGGATACGAGACTGCTCTCGAGGCCGCAGCGAGAGGTCATGAGGTGACACTCTTCAATGGCGGCAGATTGGGGGGTACATGTCTCAACGAGGGATGCATACCTACCAAATGTCTTTGCCGCAATGCGGAGATGATCCTGTCTCTTATACACATCTGACGCTGCC